>CANRVK010000407.1 GCA_947643285.1 uncultured Eubacteriaceae bacterium | reverse complement strand
CCCCTTTCTGAATCTTAATATCTGTTTTCGTAAAAATCACTTTTTCTAAACTGATACAATTTTTAAAAGCGAAACTCTCTATACAAGACAGCGTTTTAGGCAGTTTTATAGAAGTGATCCCTTTTTTATCATAAAAACATCTCTCCCCTATTTTCGTTATCCCTTCTGGTATTTCCACATCTTTTAAATTAATTGAAAACTTTAACAACACCCCCTCTTCCATTTCCATCATTCTAAATACATCTATAAAAATAGCCTTCACAATCGGATTGCCATCTGATTTCTTAGATAAAACGTCAATCGAATTTTCTATCGAAAATATACTTCCATCTGACAATTTTATCTTTGATAACTGCGTACATCCTGTAAAAATATCACAGATATTCGATATATCTAAATCCTTAGATACTTCTATTTCTTTTAAATTCACATCATTTAAAAAATTTTGTGTCCCTAAATGCCTCACACCGGGCATAGAAATAGAGGTCAAACTATTACAATATAAAAAAGTAAAATCACTTAAGTATGTCACAGTAGGAGGAAGTTCTACCTTAAAAAGAGAATGACACCGATGAAAAGCATAGTTTCCAATATGAATAAGATGAGAAGGAAAATTGATCTCTTTGAGCTTTCTACAGCCCTTAAAAGCATTATCCATAATCTTATTCACACTCTCTGGCAAAATTATTTTCTCAATAGAAGTTCCCCCTTTAAAAGCTCCCTCTGCGATGGTATGTACTCCCTCTGGCACTAGCACTTCTTTTTCTCTTAAAGTATATGCCTGTAATATCCCTTGTTCTATCTTAAATCCATCTAACACAAATCTCCCTCTCTTTCTATAGATAAAAAAACTATTATCTTTTTATCACTCCATCTGCTTTCTAATCTCCTTAGACTTCTTCTCTAATAAAGTAAAACCTTCTATTCATGAATGACTTGTCTAAATCCAGTGAATTCGGTCTCCTAATTTTCAAATATCCTTTTTATTATATCTCTCAGTTCCTCTATATTTCCTGCTTGATGTAATAAAAGTTTATATTTCTTTGTCCCTTTTCTTTTTTTCATACAATAAGATGCTATTTTTTTTATATAAGAAAGTGTAAATGTTTCATCATAATAGTGAGAAGTCAGCGCAATTTGTTCTAATAATATCTGATATTTGCTCTTTTTTATCTCTCTTTTTGTGAGTTCACTGAATATAAATGGATTTTCCAGTGCATATCTGGCTATCATAACCCCATCTGCTCCCGTATTCTTCATCATCTTCTCCGCATCTTCTGTGGAAAAAATCCCTCCATTCGCTATTACCGGAATCCGGACGGCGGATTTTGCCTGCTCTATTTGGTCATAATAAGGCGTTCCATTATACATCATATCTCTAGTTCTTCCATGTATGGTAATCATATCCGCACCTGCATCTTCACATACTTTTGCAAATTCTGCAGCCACTAAATTCTCTTCCTTTATTCCTATTCTGCATTTTACTGTAATTATTTTTCCGCTCTTTTTACAGCTCTTAATAATATCTGCTGCCTTTTTAGGATTCGCTAATAATGCACTTCCTTCTCCGCTTTTAAAAACATTTGGCACAGGACAGCCCATATTGATATCAATGATATCATATTCCGAAAAATACTCACTTCTCACCATTTTTTCCATTATTCTAGCATTTGCCCCCAATATCTGTGCTGCTTTTATTTTTTCCTCTGGTGTAGTAAAAAGAAGCCTTTCCGTCGCTTTATCTTGATATTTTAATGCATTACAGCTCACCATTTCTGTAAAACAAAGACCTGCTCCTAATTCACTGCAAAGTATTCTAAAAGGATAACAAGTATATCCTGCTAAAGGTGCTGCGAGCACATTAGAAGGCAGCAAAATACTCCCTAATCTTAATTGTTTTATTTCCAAATAAAATCCCCCTTGTTAATAATATCCAAAACTTTATTTTCTCAAAGTTAATGAATGAGGTATATAGTCATTAAAGTTCTAGTTGATGGGATACACAATAACTAACGTTCCGCTTAAGACAGGGAAGTATTCCAACGAAGCCGCGCTCCCGCTCCGTTCCAGACGTAGTGGACACTAAATTCTCGGCGCGTAACCGCACCGCTCATTAAGTGCCAACGTCTTCCAAGGGGCTTCTTTCGGAATACTTCCCTGTCTTAAGCTAGTTTATAATATAATCAACGTTAAGCAGTTTCATTGGCAATTATATTATATACTATTAGAGGGCAACAGTACTTGAAACATTGTAAAATTAAAATTTTTCTTTTTTCTAGAAAGTATACGATTAACTATTTCTTGAACTTTTTCAATTTTATTCATATCCTGCTTCCTTTTCAATCTATATTTTATAGGTAATTGCGAAACTCTAAAAGCTATATAAATACTAACCTTTCCGAAAATTCCTTCTGTATATCTCCTCCCTAGGATTTCATAAATTATCGTACATTCGCTTTTCAAAAAGTAGAATAGCCAACGAACTAGCGGAGGCAAGGACGTATTCCAT
>CANRVK010000406.1 GCA_947643285.1 uncultured Eubacteriaceae bacterium | reverse complement strand
AAGTGCCGACGTCTTCCAAGGGGCTTCTTATGGAATACTTCCTTGCCTCCGCTAGATGGTTGGCTGTTCTACTTTTGGAAAAGTGTTTTGAAAAAGTGAATTTATGATGAGCCATGAAGTTTCTGTGAGGAGATACAAAAGATAGATATTCAGGAAGAGTAGTATTTCTATGGGTTTTGGAGTTTGGCAAACGCTTAAAATCCGAAAAAATATGGAGAGGAGGGCTGGGGGTTTGAAAGCCTCAGCATAGTTCAATGAGAGAGAAGATATTAGCGGTGATTGAAAAAAATAGCAGGATTAATATAAAAGATTTGGCTATTTTATTAGGAGAATCAGAGGTTGATATTGCCAATGAGATCGCTGAAATGGAAAAAGAAAAAATTATCTGTGGGTATCATACCTTAATTAATTGGGATAATACTGATGAAGAAAAGGTAAATGCTCTGATAGAAGTAAAAGTGACACCACAGAGAGGATTAGGATTTGATAAAATCGCAGAGAGAATTTATAATTTTCCAGAAGTACATGCAGTATATCTGATGTCTGGAGGATTTGATTTTACCGTTATCATTGAAGAGAAAACGATGAAGCAGGTAGCACAGTTCGTATCAGAAAAGTTAGCTCCTATGGATGCGATTTTGAGTACAGCGACACATTTTGTTTTAAAAAAATATAAGGATCATGGCACAATATTAGTGGACATGATAAAAGATGAAAGGATGTTGGTGACACCTTGAGAAACTTTTTATCAGATAAAGTTATGCAGATACAGCCTTCCGGCATCAGAAAGTTTTTTGATATTGTGAGTGAGATGAAAGATGCTATTTCTTTAGGGGTAGGAGAACCAGATTTCGATACTCCTTGGCATATTCGGGAAGAAGGGATTTATTCTTTAGAAAAGGGCAGAACCTTTTATACTTCTAATGCAGGATTAAAGGAATTAAAAATAGAGATTTGTAATTATTTAAAGAGAAAGTTTGAAATAGAATATTCTTATGAAGACGAGGTTTTAGTGACAGTCGGGGGGAGTGAAGCGATTGATATAGCCTTGAGAGCTGTGATTAATCCAAAAGATGAAGTGATTATTCCACAGCCTAGTTATGTTTCATATCTGCCTTGTGCTGTTTTAGCTGATGCTGTTCCTGTTATTGTAAAATTAAAAGAGGAAGATGAATTTCGTCTGACAAAGCAGCAGCTTTTAGATAGTATCACAGAAAAAACAAAAGTAGTGATCTTGCCATTTCCAAATAATCCCACAGGGGCAGTGATGAGGAAAAAGGATTTAGAGGAAATCGCACAAGTGATAATAGAAAAAGATTTATTGGTGATTTCAGATGAGATTTATTCAGAACTCAGCTATGGGGAAAGACATGTTTCTATCGCCTCTCTGCCGGGAATGAAAGAAAGGACTATTTTAATTAACGGGTTTTCTAAATCTTATGCGATGACAGGGTGGAGATTAGGATATGCCACAGGACCTGCAGAAATTATAAAACAAATGTTAAAGATACATCAGTTTGCGATTATGTGCGCTCCTACTACCAGCCAATATGCAGCAGTTGCAGCATTACAAAATGGTGATAGAGATGTGGAGCAGATGAGAGAGGCATATAATCAGAGGAGAAGATATTTAGTCCATGCGCTTCGGGAGATGGGAATGGAGTGTTTTGAACCGTTTGGAGCATTTTATGTATTTCCTAGTATTAAAAAATTCGGTATGACATCAGAAGAATTTGCGAACCGATTACTTCAGGAAGAAAAAGTAGCAGTTGTGCCGGGAACAGCTTTTGGAGATTGCGGAGAAGGATTTTTGAGGATTTCTTATGCTTATTCACTGGAAGATCTGAAAAAAGCGTTAGAGAGATTAGAACGGTTTGTAAGAAAATTAGAGATCAGTGCAGGAGTGGAGAATTGACATGATGAATATTGTTTTATTAGAGCCAGAGATTCCAGCAAATACGGGAAATATAGGGAGGACTTGTGTAGCGACAGGAACAAGGCTGCATTTAATTGAACCATTAGGATTTCGGTTAGAGGAAAAGGAACTCAAAAGAGCTGGTTTGGACTATTGGAAAGATTTAGATGTTACAGTTTATTCTAATTTTCAGGATTTTTTAGATAGGAATGGAAATCCAAAGATCTATATGGCGACTACAAAGGCAAAAAAAAGATATTCAGATATGACATTTGAAAAAGATTGTTATATTATGTTTGGGAAGGAGAGCGCAGGGATTCCAGAGGAGATTCTTTTGGATTATCAAGAAACTGCGATTCGGATACCGATGAATTTGGAAATACGATCTTTGAATCTGTCAAATTCTGTTGCGATTGTTTTATATGAAGCATTAAGACAGAATGAGTTTTGTGGGATGCAGATGGAAGGAGAATTACATAGACTTCATTGGAAGTAGAGAGTTTGATATTTGTATTATTTGTATCGAGGGGTCGCGCGAGCGAGGAACTATTCCAACGAAGCCGCGCTTTCGCTCCGTTCCAGACGTAGCGGACACTAAAT
>CANRVK010000405.1 GCA_947643285.1 uncultured Eubacteriaceae bacterium | reverse complement strand
CTGGAACGGAGCGAGAGCGCGGCTTCGTTGGAATACTTCCTTGCCGGAGCGTCCCTTTCGCCTTTTCCATGAATAATAACGATTCCTTTTTGATTTTCGCAATCACCTAGTTTGATATAATTCTATTCCCGCGAGCAATGAGTTAAGTGGCTGCTTGCCACGGGGTATTTGATTCACTGGTTTTATGTTTGATGTATTTATTATATCGTCATTATTTTAGAAAGTTTTATGATAATGGGCGGAGATAGAAGGGATAATATGAAAACGTTTTAGAGTAAAAAAAGGTGAAATGGGAATTATGTTTTATAAATAGGGATGGATTTTTATTTTTTGATTCAATCTTTTAAGAATTGCGAATATTTAAAGTAGTGGGATATTTATTATTATGGGGGTGAGTTTTTGAGGAAGTTATATTGGGGATAAAAAAGATTTTTTTTTATAGGCGATAGATAGGTATGAAAAAAGTTAAGAATAGAATAAATGAGAAGTTTTTTGGGAAACAGTATAAGTTAAGATGATTATAAAATAGAATGGAATATTTTATCAGTATATAGGAGAGAGAAAAAATGAGTAAATGGGAGTTTAAGGAGATTACGATACAGGATAGAGAGTGGATGAACGAGAAATTTCTGGACTGCAAGATGAAGGGGTGTGAATATTCTTTTGCAAATACTTTTATCTGGCGCAATATTTATAAAGTAGAGGCTGCGAAAGTGAGGGAATGTGTATTGATAAGAAATAAAAAGAGTAAGATTTATACATTTCCCATCGGAAAAGAAGGACAAAAAGAGGTAATAGAGGAGTTGATAAATCAGGCAAAGAGGGAAGGGACATCATTAAAGATAAGGGGGATTTTAGAGGAGCAAAAAAATAAGATGCAGGAATGGTTTCCGGAACAGTTTCAGTTTACAGCATTTCGGGAAGATGCAGATTATATTTATCTGGCGGAAAGATTGATGACTTTGGCGGGAAAGAAATTACATGGGAAGAGAAATCATATTGCCAGATTTAAAGATGCAGATGATTGGTCTTATGAGGAGATGACAAAAGAGAATAGGAAAGAGTGTTTAGAGATGAATGATAAATGGTGCAAAATACAACAGTGTGAGATTTATCATTCATTACAACAAGAACAATGTGCAGTACGGGAAGCATTTCGATATTTTGAAGAACTAAAGCTGACAGGAGGGTTGCTGCGTAAAGCAGGAGAAGTAGTGGCTTATACCATAGGAGAGCCTTTGACAGAGGATACGTATGTAGTTCATATAGAAAAAGCATTTGCTTCTATACAAGGAGCTTATCCGATGATAAATCAGCAATTTGTTTTAGCTAATTGTAAAGATTATCAATATGTGAATCGGGAGGAGGATATGGGGGAAGAAGGGCTTAGAAAGGCGAAATCTTCTTATTATCCAGATATTTTGTTAGAAAAATATATAGCAGAGTTTACAAAAAAATAGAGAAGAAAAGAAAGTGAGAAAGCGAAAAAAGAAAGATGAATGGAAGAAATGAAGAAAGAGAGAAAATCCAATTTGCACAGGATGGTATGATAGGAGAACTAAAGGAAATTTGGAAAGAATGTTTTGGAGATAGTGATAATTATATTGATTTCTATTATAAGAAGAGATTTCAAAAGGAGAATACTTTGGTATATCTTTTAGATGATAGGATAGTTTCTATGCTCACAATGTTGCCAGCACAGATACAAAAAGAGGGAAAGTATCAGTCTGTGAGGTATATTTATGCATTAGGAACGCGGAAAGCGTATAGAAAAAGAGGATATGCCAAAAGATTGTTAGAAGAAGCAGAGAGAAGGACACAAGAACCATTTATTTTAATACCTGAAACAAAAGCCCTATTTTCTTATTATAGAAAATTAGGGTTTAAATTTAATTTCTTTCTCACAAAGGATAAAAAAAGAAAAGAAGAAATCATTTGGGATGAAAGGGTGATAGAAGTAGCAGAAGCAGCACAATATAAGCATATCAGAGATGAAAAATTCCAAAAAGAAGGTTATCTTCGATGGAATGAAGAGGCTATTTCTTATGCGATAGAAGAAAATAGATTTTTGGGAGGGGAGGCATATATTATAGAGGATTTAAAGACAGGAGAAAAAGATATTGTATTTGTCAGAAAACAAAACGAGGATATAGAGATTTTAGAAATATCACAAGGGGGAGATAGAAAGAAAAGCCTGCCAAAAGAATTAGAAAAAATATATTCTAAATGTAAGAATATTACTTTTTATTTAGAAGGAGGGGAGATGGCGTTTGCTATGAGTAAAGGGATAGAAATAGAGAGGGGGAGAGGATATTTTAATTTAGGGTTGCAATAAATAGAGAGGAGGGGAGGGACAGGTTAATTGAAGAAAGGGTCGCACGGAAAGGAAGTATTCCAACGAAGCCGCGCTTTCGCTCCGTTCCAAACGTAACGGACACTAAATTCGCAGCCCCGCTCCTTGCGGAACTGCTCATTAAGTGCCGACGTCTTCCAAGGGGCTTCTTTTGGAATACTTCCTT
>CANRVK010000404.1 GCA_947643285.1 uncultured Eubacteriaceae bacterium | reverse complement strand
ATTTAGTACCGCTACGTCTGGAACGGAGCGAAAGCGCGGCTTCGTTGGAATAGAGGAGTTCCGCGGCGGAAACACATATACATTCTCCTAATCTCTAATCCACCACCACCACCCTTAAACCTTAAATATCATAATCATACCTAACTACTTCCCTCCCAACACCCATTTCACAGCCTCTCTCAAATTCTCCACTCCGATTAACTGCATCTGTGTTTTTTGTCTTATCCCCTCTTTCGTAACTTTCGGCAAAACACAAATTTCAAATCCCATCTTTTGTGCTTCTAAAATCCTCTGTTCTGCCATATTCACCCCTCTCACTTCTCCTGAAAGCCCCACTTCTCCGAAAATAATCGCATTATCTGGAATCGCCTTATCCTTATAACTAGAAATCAGTGCTAATACAATTCCTAAATCCATAGAGGGTTCATTCATTTTCATTCCCCCTGTGATATTGACATACGCATCACAATCCCCCAATTGAAACCCCATTCTTTTTTCTAACACAGCCATCAACAAATTCACACGATTATAATCTGTTCCTGCTGTTGTTCTCCTCGGTATTCCAAAATTTGTCCTGCACACTAACGCCTGAATCTCTAACAAAAGCGGTCTAGTCCCTTCCATCGCACAAGTGACCACTGAACCGGAAGCTCCCTTTGGTTTCCCATTTAACATATATTCCGAAGGATTTTCCACCTCTTCTAACCCATTTTCCCTCATCTCAAAAACACCTATCTCATTTGTAGATCCGAATCTATTCTTCACGCCCCTCAAGATTCGATAAGAAGCATGTCTATCCCCTTCAAAATATAAAACCGTATCTACCATATGTTCTAAAACTCTAGGTCCGGCTACCACTCCCTCTTTTGTCACATGCCCTACAATAAAAATAGCGATCCCCATTCCTTTTGCAATTTGCATTAAAATCCCCGTTGTTTCTCTCACCTGAGAAACACTTCCCGGAGCAGAAGACACATCTTCATTATACATAGTCTGAATCGAGTCAATGATCACCACATCTGGACTGACTTTCTCAATCGCTGACTGAATACTATTCAAATTTGTTTCGCATAATAACAAAAGATTATCAGAAAATGTTCCTACTCTATCCGCTCTTAATTTAATTTGTTTTAAAGATTCCTCTCCTGAAATATATAAAACCTTCTTATCCTCTGCTAAATTTCTGCAAACCTGTAAAAGCAAAGTAGATTTCCCTATTCCGGGATCACCTCCTACTAAGACCAGAGAACCTGACACGATTCCTCCTCCTAATACTCGGTTAAGTTCCTTTATTTTAGTATCTAATCTCTCCTCTTTCTCCATAGAAATTTTAGATAAACAGACTGGTTCTATTTCTATACCTCTTGTCATTTTATGATTTCCTGTCTTTTTTCCCACAACAGGTTCTTCCACAAAACTATTCCAAGCCTTACAAGTAGGACATTGTCCTAACCACTTTGCAGATTCATAGCCACACTCCTGACAAAAAAATATACTTCCTTTTCCCTTCGCCACAATATTTCCTCCCTGACTATCATTCTTTATCACAAACATCTGTCATTTTATAAAGAAAACTTCCAAAAAAACAGATATAGGAAAAGCTATCCATAAAAGTTCTGTTTTTCTGGAAGTTTTTTAATCAATTTTTAATTCATGACTGCTTTTGAATTTTTACAAAAGCTTCTTTACCTTCTGCCAGTTCCACACTTAATGCTAATTTTCCGCCTAAATTTGTTTTCATCTTCCCAGCGCGATTATCATTTATAAATATAATATATTCGCAGGCACTTTCCAGCTCCACTGTAATTTGAGAATCATCATAACCACAAACTTTAAATTCCATTCCTTGATCTGTAACGATCAAATGATTGACAGCCGTTCCGGGAACAGATTCATATACAAATAGACCATTCTTCTCCAATTTGGTGATTTCTTTAAATGTCTTCACCTTATATAAATCCCCTTTGTGTTCAAAATCCTCTAATTTGGACTTTTTTTCTAACAAGTAATTTCCAAAGCTTACACTCCCATCTGCTTCTTTTCTTATCAATTCGTTTACTACTGGCATCTGTTTGCCCTCCTGCTTTTGATTGTTTCTGACACTCCAGCGTAAAGTACGTTGGGTTCTATATATTCAGTTAAAACATATAAACTCCAAAACTGTGCTATTCCTCTCAAACAAAAAGCACAATATTTTGTAATCTTATTATATAATAAAATTCTTCCATTTACCAGTAATTTATTTATTATTCTGCTAAATTATTCACGGTAAATTTTAACTCCTCTCCTTCATAACTAATCGTAACCGTATCTCCTTTTTTCACTTTTCCATCTAAAATTTCTTCTGCCAACCGATCCTCTATTTTACTCTGTAGTGCCCTTCTTAACGGTCTAGCTCCGAACTTTTCATCATAACCTTTTTCTACAATATAATCTTTTGCAGAGTCTTCTAAAATCACCGTAATATCCATTTGCTTTTTGGTTCTCTTTATCATAACATCTGACATAATCGAAACAATAGCTCGAATATTTTCTTTATTCAATGCATGGAAAACAATAATTTCATCGATTCTATTTAAAAATTCCGGTTTAAAAATACGCTTTACTTCTCCCA
>CANRVK010000403.1 GCA_947643285.1 uncultured Eubacteriaceae bacterium | reverse complement strand
AACGGAGCGAAAGCGCGGCTTCGCTGGAATACTTCCTTGCCGCAGCGTCCCCTTTGACTTTAATGTAAACGGAATTATAAACAAATATTTAATACTTCTATTCATGATTTATCCTAATTTCAAAATAATGGAAACAACCATCTCTCACCTATCTTACTGCCTTAAATGCCTCTTCTAAATCTTCCAAAATATCATCAATATGTTCCGTTCCAATAGAAAGACGTATTGTATTAGGAGCGATTCCCTGTTCTTTTAATTCTTTTTCTGATAACTGAGAATGAGTTGTAGAAGCTGGATGAATTACTAGAGATTTTACATCTGCTACATTTGCCAATAAAGAAAATAATTCTAAATTATCAATAAAATCCATCGCCTTTCTGGCATCTCCTTTTATTTCAAAAGTGAAAATAGAACCTCCTCCATTTGGGAAATATTTTTTATATCGTTTTATTTGTTCCTCATCTTCTGAAACAGAAGGATGATGGACTTTTTCTACCTGTGGATGATTTTTTAAAAAATCTACTACTTTTAATGCATTACTCACATGACGTTCTACTCGTAAAGAAAGTGTTTCTAACCCCTGCAAAAATAAAAAAGCATGAAATGGAGAAAGTGTTGCGCCTATATCTCTGAGTAAAATCGCTCTTATCTTCGTCACAAATGCTGCCTTTCCTGCAGCTTTTGTAAAGACTACACCATGATAACTGGGATTTGGTTGTGTGAGCGAAGGAAATTTTCCAGAAGCCTCCCAGTCAAAATTTCCTCCATCTATAATAATACCTCCTAATGTAGTTCCATGCCCTCCGATAAATTTTGTGGCTGAGTGTACTACAATATCTGCTCCATAAGAGATAGGGCGAACTAAATAGGGAGTAGCAAAAGTATTATCCACTACTAATGGTATTTTATATTTATGTGCGATTTGTGCCACTTCTTCTATATCAATCACTTCAGAACGCGGATTTCCTAATGTTTCTATAAAGATTGCTTTTGTATTTTCTTTAATCGCTTTTTCAAAAGCTTCTTTCTCAAATGGATCTACAAATGTAGTTTCAATCCCATACTGAGGAAGTGTATGTGCTAAAAGATTATATGTTCCTCCATAGATATTTTTGGCTGCTACAATATGTTCCCCTTGTCCTGCCAAATTTTGAAATGTATATGCAATCGCCGCTGCCCCAGAAGCCACTGCTAAAGCTGCTACACCGCCCTCTAATGCTGCCATTCTCTGTTCAAATATTTCCTGTGTCGGATTTGTCAGTCTTCCATAAATATTTCCTGCATCTTCTAAATCAAATCGTGCCTTTGCATGTTCACAATTATCAAATACATAGGAAGAAGTTTGATAAATCGGCACTGCCCTCGATCCTGTTGCTATATCTGGCTGTTCTTGTCCTACATGAAGCTGTAATGTTTCAAATTTAAAATTTCTTTTTTTTCTATCTTTTTTCTCTAACATAATTTTTCTCCCTCCCTATTTTATATATTTCCTATCTGATTAGTATGTATTTTATCTATAATCATTATTCTTGTCAAGAAGATTTTCTAAATAATTCCATAATTTTTTTTAAATTATATTGATTTTTATGAATACATGATATAATATATACATATATTACAAGTAGTTTTTAAAACTACATCATATCTATTCTATCGAAATTATAAAAGGAGTGATTATTATGATTAGAGCAAAAGATCCCGGCAGTGCCATCACACATTTTATTGGAATGTTATGTGCTATTATTTCCGCTACCCCACTTTTAACAAAAGCACCTGATACTTTACACTTTCTATCTTTAGGAATATTTATTGGCAGTATGATACTTTTATATGCAGCGAGTACCACATATCATACCTTTGATATTTCTGAAAAAGTGAATCGGATTTTAAAGAAAATTGATCATATGATGATTTTTATTTTAATTGCTGGAAGCTATACTCCTATCTGTCTTATTGTTTTAGGAGGAAAAATAGGATTTAACCTTTTTTTATTAACATGGACAATCGCTATTTTAGGCATTATTATCAAAGGATTTTGGATTAATTGTCCAAAATGGTTTTCTTCTGTCTTATATATTGGAATGGGATGGTTATGTCTATTAGCATTTCCACAGATTATAGCTACTTTACCTAGCGGCGGTTTTTATTGGTTATTAGCAGGAGGTATTATTTATACTATTGGAGGCATTATCTATGCCTTAAAACTATCTATTTTTAATTCCAAACACAAAAATTTTGGCTCTCATGAAATCTTTCATTTATTTGTAATGGGAGGAAGTCTATGCCATTTCATTTGCATGTATCAATATGTAGCTTCCATGCCCATTTAAAAGATAAAGTAAAACCAGTATTTCTAAAATAAGTATAGAAAATACTGGTTTTTATGACTCTTATATCATTATTTAACCGCTTTTCTCAATTGCCGGATTTTATCTAAGGAAAGTTTTGTACACTGTTGAATTTGTTCATCATTCATCCCTATGGAAATCATCTGCATAGCCACTTCTTCCCTTCCCTCTCTCTGTCCTTCTTCTCTTCCTTCTTCTCTTCCTTCCTCTCTTCCTTCTTCTCTAGCTTCTTCTCGTTCTATTCTCTTCGCAACTTCTTCATTATATTCTAATG
>CANRVK010000402.1 GCA_947643285.1 uncultured Eubacteriaceae bacterium | reverse complement strand
TTGTTCTGGACTGTCATCAACTTGATCTTCTGTTAGGATAGTGAAATCTTCTTTGGAATCTAAGATCGCGTTGATTCTGTTCGCAGAAGCAAAGGACTTGGAAAGTATGACAAACATTTTAGAAATAGACATCATGGCGTTTAAAATAACCGTAAAATATGTCATAAATGCTAAAATTTTTCCCACTTCTGAATGTCCTTGATTCACGCGATAAGCCCCTACCACAATGACGATTATCAGACCGACATTCATTAACAGATGCATGAGTGGGTCTACTACAGCCATAGTCATTCCGGCTTTTTTCTCCCTGCCCACTACTTCTTTATTGATCGCATCAAACTTTTCACGCTCATAATCTATTTTAGAAAGAGCTTTTATCACACGTATTCCTGCGATGTCTTCTCTCACTAAACGCACAAATTGGTCTGTAGATTCTTGCAGTTTTGCATACATCGGAATACTTCTTCTGGAAATTTTTGTGATGAGTAGGACTAAAAATGGGAGTACTAAGACTAATACTAAAGTTAATACGGGGTCTAAGGTTAACGTGATGAAAATACCGCCTATTAATAAAATCGGCGCTCGTACTCCTAGACGCTGCATTCGTCCTAACATTTGATGGATATAATAAGTATCGCTTGTGAGTCTGGAAATCAAAGAAGGTTTTGTAAAAAAATCGGTTTGTTTATTAGAAAGATACATGATTTTTTCAAATAAATCATGACGGATTCTTTCTGTGGTATTTCTCGCCACCTTTGATGCCATTCGATTCGCAATAATATTAAATGTTAATGCTAATGTACTGCAAATGAGCATGATAATTCCCCAATAAAAAATCATGGTTTTGCTTTCTTTTGGGATTACACTGTCAATCATATGAGCTAAAATCCAAGGCAGGCATAAATCCATAATTGTTCCCAAGAATTTAATGAAAAATTCTAAAATCATACGGGAATAATAGGGTTTTAAATAATAAGTTACAATTTTTTTCATTTGTTTTTCCTTTGCATCTTATTTCCTTTCTCAAAATTTTTTGTTGCCTTTTATTCTATTGTACTAAAAAAAATTTTTATAAGCAAGATAAAGATTGGATTAGTTAAGTTAAAAAAACTTGTTAGGGAATTGTAAAAAAAGAGACAGGGGGAAAAGGGCTTCTTTGGGAATCGGTTTTCTCCTTCGCTCGTTGGTTGGCTATTCTGCTTGTTTTGTAAAAAGTAGTTCTTCTAATAAGCTTAGATAAAAATATTTGAATGGTAATATAAAAATGTTATGGAGTTATATTTTATAAAATTTAGATGGAGTTTTTGGAATGAAGGGGAATAAGAATGGGATTTTCAGAATAAGTTAGTGATATGACTATGAAATGGGTTCTTTTAAAATATCGTTCTTATGACTTTTTGGTTTCTTTGTTTTTTGAAAATCTAGAAAGAAAAATTTTAAGAAAGATAACAAGAATTTTTTATGCTTAGTTTGACATAATAATTAATTTAGATAAGTATTTTAAGGAGGCAATCTTATGTGTACAGCAGCGACTTACGAAACAGAAGATTTTTATTTTGGGCGTACTTTGGATTATGATTTTTCTTATGGAGATGAAGTTACTGTGACGCCTCGTAATTATTGTTTTCATTTCCGTAACGTAAGTATTCTGCGCTGCCATTATGCTATGATCGGTATGGCACATATTGCAGAAAATTATCCACTATATTATGATGCGGTGAATGAAAAAGGGCTGGGAATGGCAGGATTAAATTTTGTGGGTAATGCCGTTTATAAAGAAATGGAAAAGGGAAAATACAATCTCGCTCCGTTTGAATTGATACCATGGCTTCTCGGTCAATGTGCTACTGTAAAAGAGGCAAAAGAAAAATTAGATGAAGTGAACCTCATTAATGTCCCTTTTAATGAGGAATTGCCCTCGTCACAACTTCACTGGCTGATTGCTGGTCATGGAGAAGCTATTACTGTAGAAGCGACGGAGAGTGGTATTCATGTGTATGATAACCCTGTGGGAGTGCTGACAAATAATCCCCCATTTAGCGAACAAATGTTTAATCTGAATAATTATATGCATTTGTCCACAAAAGAACCTAAAAATCAATTTTGTAGCAGGCTGCCTCTGCATGTATATTGTCATGGTATGGGGGCATTAGGACTTCCGGGGGATTTATCTTCCCAATCCCGTTTTATCCGAGCTGCGTTTGTAAAGATGAATTCTATTTCTGGAAATTCAGAAACAGAAAGTGTCAGCCAGTTTTTTCATATTCTTGGTTCTGTGGAACAGCAGCGGGGGTGTTGTGATTTAGGAGATGGAAAATATGAGGTGACTTTTTATACATCATGTTGTAATACAAAGAAAGGGATTTATTATTATACTACTTATGAAAATCATCAGATATCTGCAATCTGCATGTTTAAGGAGAATTTGAATTCTTCCTGTTTGATAAGATATCCTTTAATCCGAAAAGAACAAATCAGGTTGTTAAATTAAGTATAAGAATGGTTCATGATTTAATAGATAATATTTTTTTTAGCTTCTTGTCTGTTTCTGAGCAAAAATAGTATATAGAGAATCGCGAAAGGGGGACGCTGCGGCAAGGAAGTATTCCAACGAAGCCGCGCTCTCGCTCCGTTCCAGACGTAGTGG
>CANRVK010000401.1 GCA_947643285.1 uncultured Eubacteriaceae bacterium | reverse complement strand
GCGAATTTAGTATCCGCTACGTCTGGAACGGAGCGAGAGCGCGGCTTCGTTGGAAGAGGTGCTTGCCTTAAGCGACCCTTTCATAAAAACCTCCCCTTAACCTCCACAGAATAATCAATAATCACTTTATTTATCATAGAAAAAAACTACTATCAAATTTAAACAACATCTCTATCAATAATAGCCTCTTTTATTATTTCCCCCTTAGAAGAAGTTCAAGCATAGCTCAATATTATTAATACGACCCTATCAAACTATGCTTGACTATACAAGCTCTTATTCCTTCTTATAAAAACTTGTTTCTATATACAATAACTCCTCCCCCTGTTAATCGATAAGATTATTTTTTATCGGCAGGAATAAAACAATAATTTGTCGATTACAATAGTATTTTAACATATTTTTTATAATTATTTTAGTCTTTTGGTATAAACGTATTCTATTTCTGTATGAAAGTGTCGAATTTTCATATTCTTTCTATTATTTTAATTTTACACAGATACAAATATAATTTTTTCCATCTTTTTCTTCATTTCTAATTGATAATTTCCCTTTATTCGCTGATACTATATTTTTTAAATGATAGAGTCCTAATCCTCTTCCCTTTTCTTTTGTGGTATACCCATCTTCAAAAAATTTTTTTAAAATATCATAATCAATATATTCTGCCCTATTTCTAATTTCTATATTTAGCCCTTCCTGTTCTTCAATACAAACTATCATCTGCCTTTTTTCTATTTCTAACTCTGCTAATTTTTCTATCGCATTATCTAACAATATAGAAAGTACTTCTACTATTTTACACATAGAAATAGCACAATCTATCTGACAAACAGATACTTCATAAGAGATATGAATTTCTAACTCTTTTGCTTTGCAAAATTTTGTATAGAGCAGTCCTGCTAAAATAGGATTTTTCAATCTCAATAGATCATAAAATTCAGACTTATACTCTTTTAATTCCTTCATATAATCTTTCTCGACTGCCTTTAATTCCTCATAAGATTGACAAATAAAAATCTGGCTTTTTAAAACAGCTAAATGATTATCAAATTCATGTTGTCTGCTCTGTATTTTTATAATTAATTCTTCAAAAGCTTTTTCATAAATTTCACGAAATTTCCATTCATTTTCCTGTTCTATTCTGGCACAATATTCTTTTTGCCACAGAACAATTAATAGAGATACTGTTATAATAAAGATAACAAACAAAAAATAATTTGAAAGAGAAAAATAAGTATGTATTTTATAACCACTTATTCCATATAAAATCACGCTAAAACATAATATAATGAAAACCTTTATAAATTCATTCCCTGTTTCTAATATGGCATCTATCAATTCTTTTTTTAATCTTTTGACCAAAAAAATTCCCGATAATAAAGCGCATATATCCGTCACACATGGAATTGTTTCTTCTGATAAAAAATTTTTTAAAAAAATCTGAGCTGGTAATAATAAAATTAGTTCTATCGCAGCAATCATAAAACTACTGATGAAAAAAATAAGAAAACTTCTCTTTAAACTCATTTGATAAACTAACTGAATATAAATAAAAGAAAAAATATAATTTATGAAATTCCAAATAGAATTTTTATGATAATAGACAACACCCCATAATATACTAAAACATAAACCACTATATATCACAGTAGAAAGCAGAGCAAATTTTTTCTTTTTTCCTGCAAGTTTTTCTATTATTATTAACTGTAAAACAATTTCACAGATAATCGCCACTATTGTCTGTATCATCTCGTATAAATCCTTTTATATTTTCTTTATATTTTTGCCCTACATCTAATATTCTCTTTTCTGATTCTATTTCTATCTGGATGATTCGATTGACGGAATCATAAGTAATTATTTTTCTTGCATTCACTAAAATAGATTTATGTATTTGGATAATACTGCTTCCTTTCATTCGTTCTATACACTCTGATAATGTTATATTCTTAAAACTGTATTTCTTTCCTCTTGTATAGACATGTAATTTTCTCTGTGCATATTCTATAAAATCAATTTCCTTTATCCGAATAGGAAAAATCACCCCGTGATCAACAAATTCTATATACCTTTCATCATATTCTGTCTGTCTTTTTCTTCTATTCTTCAAAAGCCTTTGAAAAATTTCTATTGCCGTTTCCTCCTCAATCGGTTTTAATAGATAATCATAACAATGAATATTATGAAAAGCTTGTTTTTCATAATATGCGATAGACGTGATAAAAACGATAGGGGTTACTTCATATTCCTCTATCTTTCGTATATTTTCTGCAAAAGTAAGCCCTTCTCGTTTCTCCTTACAAGAAGGATTTAAAATGATATCCAATAAAAACAAATCAATAAAATATTCATTTGCCATCTGATATGCTTCTTTTATATCTCCTGTTTCTAATACCATACAATCTGGCTCACTTTTTTCTACTAATCTTTTTAATTCTTCCTGAAGCAATACTTCATCTTCTAAAATCAATATATGCTTTCCCCGCTTCATACTTACCCTCTAACACCTCTCATAACTCCTTTATTATTTATCATCTATATCAATCAAAAACAATCACCAAATAACCAAACACTATCACTCTCTATAAAGTAGCTCCGATGAAACGCTATTCCAAAAGAAACCCCTTGGAAGACGTCGGCACTTAATGAGCAGTTTCTGGG
>CANRVK010000400.1 GCA_947643285.1 uncultured Eubacteriaceae bacterium | reverse complement strand
ACTCAAACCTTATCCCTATCTGATAGAGTTTTAAGATGGTTTCTATGGTGTAATATTTGTTCATGATTTCTAGCTGGCTCACCGTTCTCTTCTCCTTTCTTTCGATGTAAGGTTATCAAGGTTCTTTCCCACTCTGCATTTCCCGGGCTTGTGACCGTCACAATGTGGCTGCATTAGGTGGGGCGAAAATCGCCCCTTTTGTTCTACATCACTACAATTTGATTTGCTTTCCTATTAGTTACCATTTTATCGGAACTAGGATATGGGTGGGGAATGTTCTAATAAAGATAAATAACTTAGGTTCATGTGGTCTCCCCTCCTAGATTACTCTTCCCCATTCCGCTTTCTTTCCTCTTCCTTCATTTCCTCCGCTCCCTGTATGGCAAGCTCTGTTCCCAGTGTTCTTAATATCTCTTCCATTCCCATATACTTTTCCCGTGTAATTCTTTCCACCACCACATCTACTCTCGTTTCTATATCTAAGAGCTGTTCATATCTATATTGTGAAATTTTCACTGTCCTATCGCTTTGTTTTAAATTTTTATTCTCTATCATATCTTTCTCCTCGCTTTCTATCCTGCTATTAAATAAGCTACTTCTTTAAACTGTTCTATTCTCTTCTTACATGCCTTGTAGATGTCTTTGTAATAGATGTTTCTCTTTATCTCCTCCTTGATCACTTCTCCAATGATATGCTCTATCAGGATAAGATTGTTTAACTGGTTTATGGTAGCTCCATTTCTGCTGCCTGCTTCTATTCCTACTGCATTATTTGCTAACTTAGATAGATTACAATAATATTTCTCTGCGTTCTTGCTTCCTTGTTCTGTTGCGTATGCTATAAATATCTTTATTTCATCCGTTTCTAACTTTCGGTTGGATTTACTTTCTAAGCGAGTTGCCTGCCAGTAGGGGGAATTATGTTCTTCACTTAATTTTAAATATCCTAATCTTAAACCTTCTAAGATGTCATATACATGATCATAAAATTCATCTGCTTTCTTCTGTCTACTCCAGCGACATAGTTCATAAATCCCTTTTGCTGAATAAAAACAAGTATTATATAACTTTCCATCAGTTCCCCTCGATTTAAGGGTAACTGAAAATTTATCTAATCTCCCCTTATGAGAATTATGAAGATTATCAATCGCTTTTTGTGGATCTGCATATTCTAAAGCTTGCCCTATCTGCTGTCTTGTCATGAAGAACTCCCCTTGACCATTGCTATAATAATCACAAATAATGCTACTAAAATTTGAACTTTCAACTTTTACTAATTTATTCATGATTCATATTCCTTTCTAATAATTTTAGTCACTTATCGAGTGACATTGTCTACAAAAAAAATTTTAGCTGGATCTTCAATATTAAGAATATGGATAAGATTATACATTTCATCAGAATCAAATTTTCTTTTTTTCATCCTATCATACCACATTTTTCTTGACATTCCCAATTTTTTCGCGACATCAGTCTGTGTTAATCCTTTTTCTAATACTAATATTTTAAGTTTTAAAGTATCTACCATATCTTTCACCTTCCTTTCTTGTCACTTAATAAGTAACTTTAATATAACACACCATTTGTCACCCGTCAAGTAACTTTTAAACTTTTTTAGTTGCACTTTGTGTTACATATGTTATAATAATAACAAAAGGAGGACTATAATGAAACTAAATGAAAACCTAAAATATTTAAGAAATGAAAAAAAAATGACACTTGAAGAAGTTGGAAAAAAAATTTCTGTTAGTAAGCAAACTATACAAAGATATGAAAGTGGTCAAATACCAAATGTTCCATATGATAAAATTGTTTTATTAGCAAAAATTTTTGATGTTTCTCCAGCTTACTTAATGGGATGGGAAGATAATCTGACAAGCGATAATGCTGATTTGATACCTGATATTTTATCAGATAGTATTCTAATTGAGCATATTAAGAAACTAAAACAATTAAATAAAGAACACCAAAATACTATATACGACAATATAGCATATTGGTATGAAAAAGAGGGGCATTAAATGCCCCATTTCTTTTTAAATGCGTTTAACAAGTTATATAAAAGTTCTAAATATCTTTGATTATCAATTTTTTCAACCATTTCAATAATTTTCTTTTTATAATTCATGCTTTCCCCTCCATATGTATTTTTTCTGCCGATTTTTTTCCTGCATATTTTAGCACCTCTTTTTACATTTTAAAAACATACATTCTTATTTTTATTCTCCCTTCTTTCTTCTAAAAATTTATTTTCATTTGATATTTTAATACAATTTTTAAATATTTCAAGTAAAAAACCTGTCATTTTTCAACATTCTTTTGACATTTCAATCAATTTACGCCTTTTTATTTTGTAGATTTTAGATAAGTGTGTCAAAAATGTGTTTATTGTAGAAAATATTATAGTAAAAAGTCACTTTGTTAAAAAAATTGTCGATACTATTATTATACAATATTTTTTCCATCTGTAAACAGCTATATATAATCCAATTTTTTCCTCAAATGGAATATTTTTCCATTTAAGGGCAAATTTTTGTAGAAATTGCACAAGTACGTATTTTTTCATACCGTAAATCTAAGGGTTTGTACCGTAATTTCTTAAAATTTTCGTCAATATGACTAAATTGGAAAATGGATAAAATTTGAAAAAATAAAGTTGTTAGAAGAG
>CANRVK010000399.1 GCA_947643285.1 uncultured Eubacteriaceae bacterium | reverse complement strand
ATCTTCTTCTTTCTATTTCTTTATTTCGCTTTTCTAAAATGTTTCACGTGAAACATTTCTTCCTCTCCATTTCTTTCTCATAACATACAATAAAAAGTCATCTACTGATGCCGAGGGTCAGACCATAATGCTTCATTTAACACTAATATTTCCGTATGGATTTCATTTACTACTGGCATGTCAACATATCATTGTAATACATCTGATGATATATTTTCAAAGTATTTGTTTAGTTGAAAAGTTAACTCTGATACTTCTTCGGAGTTTAAATTTGCATCATAAAAAAATTCATCATTATGTTTATTATACTCCTGCTACAATAAGAATACGTTTTCTATTGGATAATATAAAAACATAGTACTCAACATTAGTAATTAGTTTGGCAATCTCATCTTCATTAAAATCCTTATAGATGTTTCGCTCTAGCGTTGCAAGAAAGTATAGTCTACTCCAACTCCTATTTTAGGTATAGTGATTGTTATAAAAATACTACTTTCTACCCATATACTCGTTTGTAAAACAAGCCTTATCCTACAATCGGTGTCGTTGTTCAAAGCCCATAAATGCTCCTTCCAACCATTCCTTCCATTACACTTTTTTTCCTACATCTTCTATAAACTGCATCCAGCTTCTTGCTTCTCCTCTTTTCTCATCTGTTCCTGTGGCTACCACAGATACTGTAAATGCAATGACACAAACTCCTAATACTACTATCACGAATTCTGATGGTAAATTTTCCTATAAAGAATCTTTCATTTACCACTTCTTTTTCTATGAGCTTCTATCATGGAAAAGTTATCAAAGGAAGTCAAAGGAAACCATGTGAAAATAGATTTTTCTTCCGAACAGATTACACTTATATAGGTATAAATTTATTGTTTTTTATTATTTTATACTTGTTTCTTTTGAATATATTTTATAATATTATATATCGAAGTTTTATCTTTTACCAAATTATAAAATTGTAATAAAAAATCAAATTCCTCTATATCTCCATCATACCAAAGAAACCCGGGATCTATAAATGGTATATATCTTATTTTACAGACTATTTGATTAGAAATAATAACTTTAAATTCTCTTTCTGTTTTTGATATATATTCATTTTTACACTCAAAATTATCAATCATAAATTCATATTTTTTATTATTATATATAAAATAATATTTTTCTTTTATATATATTCCAATTAATTCATATTTATCTGTAAATCCTCCGACCCCTTGTATTAACATTTTATTTACTTTTTCTTGTTTTATACTCCATGTATCTTCTTCTATTATAATATATGTTCCTACTTTATATCTATTTTCTAAAACTATCATTTGATATATTTTCCTTAATGTTTTATTCCTAATAAAATATACTTATAAACACCCCCCTCTTTCTTAAAAAATCTCTACTCTAATTATTATACATTATTTCCAATTTAAAGTATTAATTATAGAATTGTATTAAAAAAGTATTTACTGTTCTGCAATATCTATATTCATATCTGTACTACCAATATACACATCTCTGTTTCCATCTAATGTATGATATTTAATAATAGTATAATTTTGATACTGATATACAGCACTTCCCCCATCATCGTAAGACATTTCCTCAATAATTCCATCTTTCACATGCTCATTTGCCTTAGCTATAATCCCATTTAATGTTATTTTTCCATTTTGAATCGCCTCTATAAGTGTCATTGTTTGATTATTAATGCTTATCTGAACATCAGAGATACCATAATAATAGAGATTAGCAGAGTTTCCGTCAGGAAATGAATCAAAACTATCTATATCTTGACTGCTTAAAATTAAAGTCTTTTCTTTATATTCAGATGGTACTACAGATAATTCAAATTCACGAAATCCTTCTGTTGAAATATCATCAGTAATAATTTCAAAATCAGAAGATGTATAGGATACATTCTCTTCATAGTAATAGATAACAACTTTTCTTCCTTGTCCATATAAATAATCATAATGATCTGAAGGATAAGTGATTGTAATTCGTTCTGATATGTTTCTTTCATCTTCGTCTTCATCAGGCTCTACAATCATATAGGTAGTAGTTTCTTCAATAATAGTTCCAACAAAACCCTGTTTTATATTATCAGCTATTGTGGTATCAATCGTTGTTGTATCTATTTGAACTGATGAATTCATATTTTCGAGTTCAGAAGTTTTATCACGACTTTGTGTATTCACTCTTACATTACCAATAGTGGCAGTATCATTAAATCTATTTCCGCATCCAACTACAGTTAAAATACAAGTTAAAAATAAAATCCATGGAATATACTTTTTCATAAAATTTGTTAAGTTACGAAAACTCACAATATATAGACAATGTGAGAAGCAACTATTCTCCTTTCTTTTTATTTACAGATAATTATAAAATTCTGAAACCTATATAAACACTGACCTTTTTAAAAATTATTACTTTATATCTCCCCTCCCTCAGACTGTCCAAAAACCCCTCTTTCTGTTTTTTTACCACATTATCTAGTTATTGATTTCTATTATAAATACTATTTCTTGTAGTTTTGGATTTTGAAAATTTAGTTTCTGGACACACTCTCCTAATATTTCATAAGTTATCGTAACATTCTCTTTTCAAAAAGTAGAACAGCCAATCAACCAGCGGAGGCAAGGAAGTATTCCATAAGAAGCCCCTTGGAAGACGTCGGCA
>CANRVK010000398.1 GCA_947643285.1 uncultured Eubacteriaceae bacterium | reverse complement strand
TCATTATAAAAACACTAAACATTTATTTTGTATGTTATATAGCCTCTTTTCAAAATATTATACTATATTTTTCACCTATTTTCATTTTACAATCTTCTGTTGAATAGTTAAAATAGATAATTTATAATATATCCAAAAATCTCCATTCCCCTTATATTTTTATAATGAATAGTAAGCAAAACAAGAAAAGCACTTAGATTTTCCTAAGTGCTTAGTGTATTTCCATTACAAACTGAATTTGCTATTATAATTAATTTTCTTCATCATCTGCCTTATTCATTCTTCATACATCTAAATATTAAAGAAAGAAACATTTCTTTCCAGTTCTTCTGCAATATCTTTTAAATTTCTTGCAGATTCGGCGAGCAGATTAATCGTCACATTCATTTCTTCCATAGAAACATTCGTTTTCTGTGTCGATGCTGCATTCTGATCTGCAATGGCAGATAAATTCTGTATCAGATCTGTCACTTTTATCCTCGCCTTATCACAGTCCTTTGTCTGTACATAAATATTCTCTGTTTCTGTGATAGAAATTTCAATACTTTTGCTGACATCTGCAAACTTTTCTTTTGTTTCATCAAATTTCTTTTGCTGTTCCGCAATAATATCTCGTGCCTTTGCCATAATTTCTACAGAAGCTTCTGAAGAAGTGGATAGTTGTCGAATAATATCCTCAATAGTTTTAGCTGAGCTATTAGAATCCTCGGATAATTTGGAAACTTGAGAAGCGACAACCGCAAATCCCCGACCAGCTTCTCCTGCTCTTGTCGCTTCAATACTGGCATTTAAAGCCAACAAATTAGTTTCACTGGCAATCGCTGTGATCAAATCAACAGTTTCCTGAATTTTTTCAACCGATTCATTCGTCATATGTACAGAAACATCTATTTTCTTAATCGCTTCAAGTGTTTTATTATTGGAAACTTCTAACTCATTAATAATCTGTTCCAATCTAGCATCTGCATTTTTAATATTTTTAGATACTTTATCCAGAGTTTGTACTTCATTCACAATATTTTCAATCATCGCCCCCATATGAGTTATCTGCATATTCGCTGATTCAATATATTCTGCCTGTGTTACAGCACTTTTAGCTATATCTCCTACAGAATGTCCGATTTCATCTGCAGTAGTATTTGTATGAGAGGCTAAAGATTTCAATGAATCCCCTGACTGTAACAGATTATTTGTCGTATCTTTAATATTACCTGTCATACTTCGCAGCTTTTCCATTAATCTATATATAGAAGAAACCATCATCCCAATTTCATCTCTTCTTTTTCGAGCATTTTTGCTGATTCTTTCAGCTTTTCCACTCAACTGCATACGCAAATCACCATCAGAAACTTTGACAATCATATCTCCTGCATGAACAACAATAGTAGCAATTCTTCTTACCAATATATTACAGATAATTAATGATATTATCAAAATCACAATAGCGATGCTAATAATACCAGAAGTTCTAGTACTGATAACTAAATCAATTCCTGAACTTGGTCCTCCAACAAATATCATACCTACGATTTGACCATCATTATTTCTTAATGGTTTATAGTAAGCATAATATGGCTCATTATTAATTACAATATCTGCAGCACTATAGTCTTCTCCCTTTTTCAATACAGTATTAACAACATCATCTGATGCTGTCGTTCCAATAATACGCTTCCCAGACTGTTTATCTATTAAAGAAGTCGCTCTTCTTGTATCATTATAAAAAATTGTAACATCTACACCAGAATCCATCACAAAGCTGTCAATAACTTCTTCTTTCTCTGTAATACAATAATCTCCCTTATAAAGCATATCTCCTTCCATATGATAATCACCAGAATCTAATGCATCATAAGCAGAAGATACAGATTGGCAAAAAAGACTTAGCCAAAAAAATGATTCATTCTGGATTCCCTTGCGCAGAGCATCCATACAATACACTGTAATAATAACTTCTAGAATAATCATTGGCAAAGCACACATCAACACCATTTTTGTCAAAATTCCTATTCCATTTTTCTTTTTTGTTTCCCTTTCCATAATATACATCTCCATACTTTATATATTTTTATTTTATAAAAATTTTTAATTGCAAAAAATTCACATTATGTAAAAGATTGAAGAAACCCTATATGTGCAAATTTAAAAAATTATGCACAAAAAAGTTAGAAAAGGCAAGAAGTATATTTTGCCTAAAGGTTCGCTCCGAAAAGATATCATTCCAACGAAGCCGCGCTTTCGCTCCGTGTAAGACTACGCGGTACTAAATTCTTGGCGCGTCACCCACCGCACTGCTCATTAAGTACCAACGTCTTCCAAGGGGCTTCTTTTGGAATGATATCTTTTCTACGCTAGTTTATAGCATAGACAAAGCTGTAAAGCAAGATGTAAATTATTACCATAGACTATCCCATCAAATCAATCATAAAATTTGCTTCCAAATGTGTCAATGAAACCCTTGAAATTATGATTCCGACAATATTCATCTAAAAAAACTCTATATAGGGATTACGAATATAGCACATTTATATATGATTAAACTCACTATAAAAACACCCTAGAACTATCAACCAACTAGCAAAGGCGAGGAAATATTCCATAAGAAGCCCCTTGGAAGACGTTGGTACTTAATGAGTAAACCCATTAGGGTTCACGAATTTAGTACCATTACGTCTGGAACGGAGCGAAAGCGCGGCTTCGCTGGAATA
>CANRVK010000397.1 GCA_947643285.1 uncultured Eubacteriaceae bacterium | reverse complement strand
GCTCATTAAGTGCCGACGTCTTCCAAGGGGCTTCTTTTGGAATACTTCCTTGCCTTCGCTGTGAGTTGACTATTCTACTTTATGAAAAGAGAGGGTCACAATAGAAATAAAATAAATTAATCTGTTGTGCTAGTTGAATGAAATAATACTTATAAAATAGGATTTTTTACTTGCGAAAAATAGAAAACTCAGAAGAAACACCTTTATAAATTCCAGTTTTCAAGTGAATTAGTACAACAAATTAAATTAGATCTAGATTCACAATTTTAGAAAAAGCACATGAGTTCTTTTTTATGTGCTCCCTGTTTATTTGAGAGGGAGCATATAATTTAAAAGAAATTCATGTGCTTTTCTAAATGGTTAAAGATATGTTTGGTTTGATAGAAAATTCTTATTTTGCAGAAGACTTATTTTTAGAATTTTGTGCTATCTGAGGTGTCTGGTCAGGTTTTTCCTTTTTGAATCTGGAAAGAAGCCCTTTTTTCTTCGGTTTTGGCTCTGGCAGCGGTCCACGGATGCGTTTTGCGCTTGTGATATAGATACCACTGACAACAGCTTTTACTTCCTGTTTGGGAAGTATTTGAGAAAAGACTTGTTCATCACAGATTAAAGTCATAACGCGCGAACCAGCTTTTACTTTTGCCATAGGAAGTTTCGCTCGCCTTAAATATTTTGGCGTGGAATCGGTTACAATTTTTGGTAAATTTGCCTCACTGAGCTTCATACGTTTTTTGTCAATAATATAAAGTGACATCGTTTGTGCCACAGCATCCATTGCCGCTTTTTGTTCTCTTTGCTTTTTTTCTGCTTTCCGTCCGAAGAAGTAGAGCAGTCCGAGTAAAACAGCAGCAATAGCTAAGATAACCAGAAGTACAATAAATACGGTTTTCATAAAGACCTCCCTTTGTTTATTAACTCATATCTGATATGAGTCCATACTGTATTACAACAGTACTTGTATTGTATCATTATTTTCCAGAATTGAAAATAGGCAATTGTGAGAAAAATAGCAGAAAAGTATGTAGAAGATCAACAAGAAATGAAAGATTCCCATTTAAAAAAAATGAGATATATGATATTATTCTAAGAATAAAAAGAAATATGTTTGCACAAGAAAACATCACCTAAAAAATATTAAAAGGGGAAATAGATATGCAAGAGAGTGTTTTATTACAAGCTTTTTGGAGTGAATTACAAGGAGTCTTCACATGGTTGATGGAACATATTGGATTTATTAATGGAATTTTTATTATTTTATTGATTTTTTTTGAAAGGCGTGATCCGAAAACAGTTTGGACATGGCTTTTGGTATTGTATTTTGTCCCTATTGCAGGAGTGATTTTATATTTATTATTAGGACAAAATATGCATAAATCTAAGATGTTCCGAGTGAAAGAGGTAGAGGACAGATTAAATTATCGAATCCGCAAGCAGGAAGAAACCATTTTTAGAAATGAATTTTCTATTTCAGACAAACTTTTACAGGATTATAATGATTTGGTTTTATACAATTTGGAATCTGGACTGGAGATGTATTCCGAAGATAATGACATCATGGTCTATACAGATGGAAATGCCAAGTTCGATGCTTTGATACAAGAAATTGATAAAGCAGAATCTTATATCCATATTCAATATTATATTATTAAAGATGATATTTTATTTCATAAAATCGTAAAGCATCTGCTAAAAAAAGCGGAAAAAGGAGTAGAAATCAGAATATTATATGATGCAATGGGAGGCAGATTTATAAAGAAATCTTATTGGAAAAAACTGCGAAAACAGGGAATACAAGTAGCGGAATTTTTCCCTGCACTTTTAGGAAGATTTCAACTGCGAATGAATTATAGAAATCACAGAAAAATAGTAGTGATTGATGGAAAGACAGCTTTTGTGGGAGGATTTAATATCGGAAAGGAATATATCGGGTTAGATCCTAAATTTGGATATTGGAGAGATACACATTTAAAGATAGTAGGTTCAGCAGCTTCTCAACTGCATATTCGATTTTTATTAGATTGGAATTATGCGGCAAAAGAAGATTTATTTAGAAGTGAAAAATATATGGATGTGACTTATGAGAAAGCGCCGGGGAATAAGGGAGTACAGATCATTTCGAGTGGACCGGATTCTAAGTATCAGAATATTAAAAATAATTATTTGCGTTTAATCAGCAAGGCGAAGAAAAATATTTATATGCAAAGTCCATATTTTATTCCTGATGAGGCGGTGATGGATGCTTTAAAAGTGGCGGCGATGTCAGGGATAGATGTGAAATTGATGATACCTTGTAAGCCAGATCATCCGTTTGTGTATTGGGCGACGTATTCTTTCGTGGGGGATTTATTAGAAGCAGGGGTGAAGTGTTATACCTATGATAATGGGTTTCTCCATGCGAAAGGAATGATGGTAGATGGATTGGTGAGCAGTTATGGGACAGCGAATATGGATATGAGGAGTTTTTATCTGAATTTTGAAGTGAATGCGGTGATTTATAGCTCAGAAGCGACTAGACAGTTAGAAGACATTTTCCTAAAAGATTTGGGGAAATCGACAGAGATTACGAAATATGATTATAGCCAGAGAAGTTTAGTGATACGGATAAAAGAACAAGTTTCTAGATTATTAGCGCCATTGTTATAGGGAGTGAGAAGGGGTCGCGGTTGGGGGGAAAACAAAAAACAAAAAAACACACACACACCCCACGACACCAAACC
>CANRVK010000396.1 GCA_947643285.1 uncultured Eubacteriaceae bacterium | reverse complement strand
CGGTGAAACATATCTCTTTTGGCATAAAGAGGAAAAATACCAAGACCTTTGATACGGCTTTTATCTTCATTTTCAATATAGTCTTCCATAATTTCCATCGCATTTCCTGTGAATAAAAAGACAACTCCTTGCTTTATGAGTTCTTCTATTTTATTTTTAAAAGGAAGTAATTTTGAAATCACTAACTCCTGCTGATTTTCTGTCATAGGGCCTAAATAAATCATATCTACTGGCTGTGATAAAAAAGCAGGAGGGTTATTAATCTTGGTTTCTATCATTTCTATCTCTGGCACACAGGCTTTTAAATATTTCATATTCATCATATCTCCAAATAAGTTGGCAAATTCGGGATATAAAATTTCAACCGTAATGCTCATAATCACTTTGTCCTTCCTTGAATTTTAGAAATCACTTTATCTTTCACTTTCATCGCCTCTTCTGCAGCATATAATTCATGTAAAATAAAAATTTTATCTGTATCAGAAAGATTTAAAAGGTCAGGAGCATCTAGTTCCTTTTCCGTAGAGAACAATTTTTTTTCTGAAACTCCTGCTAATAAAAGACGTAATTTATAATCAGCACATCGCACACCACTGATAATGATGCGGCTGATAGAATCATCATTTAAAAATTCAAAATCCGCGTCATAAATCCATGTCATAATTTCAGAAGAATCCACACGATCAAATACATCATCTAACATTAAAATAACTTCTTTTTTTCCTTCTTCTTTTCTCACATAATCAAAAACACAAGAACAAGCGATAGGATTTTGCCCCTTTGCCATATGAGTGATCACTTCAATCTGTTTCACCACTTCCTTAGAATAACGTGATTCTACGATATTTAATCTTTGAAAAGAAGCCTTTATTTGAGAAGGGGAAAGACCAAATTCCTGTAATAAACAAATCGCAGTTAATTCATTATAAGAGTTAAAAATACTATTCGCTGTAAGCGGATAAACTTCTGACATTTCTCCTTTTTCTACTGTCATGGTATTTTCTTCAAAATTCAAAAAAGCGATCACATCACTTTTAGGAGAAGAAAATCCACAATTAGGACAATAGGCATTTCCGATATGATGATAACGCACATAGCGATATTGTAATTCCTCATGACATTTCGGACAGATCCGAATATCATGAATAATATTGATACATTCTTTTAAATCGCTTTCTAAAGGAGCGATAGAAAAATAAGTTCTTTTATTTTGAGGCGCTAAATTACAGCTTATTAAATCATCTGCATTTAAAATCAAATGCGATTCTTTAGGAAGACTATCAGAAATAATCTTATAAATAAATTCGGAATGTGCATTGCGGTGAATCGAATCCCGAAATAGATTTGTACAGACCGCGAAAGTGGGACGTACATAGGGATAAATTAATTTTGAACTGCGCTCATCTATTTCAAATACAGCAACTTTTTTCTTCGTTCTGCCAGATAAGGTAGAACCACTTATCAAAGTACTGGCAATTCCTGCATTAATATTAGAGCCAGCTCGATTTGCTAATACATCATAGCCATTATCTGTGAGTACATCTAATATCATATTGCAGACCGTAGTCTTTCCATTTGTACCTGTTACTGTGATGATAGTTTCTGGTTTTTCTATTCTCCCCAAAAAATCAGGACATAATGTAATCGCTAGTTTTCCGGGGAAATAACTCGCATTCATTCCTAATAGCCGCTGTGCCCACATAGCCGCTTTGCTTAAAAAAAGAGCGAATACAAAACGGAGATTTTTTTTCATATAATTCTTAAGTTGCAAAACCCCATTCCCTTTCGGTGGTGGGAAGAGCAACCATTCTCCTTTCTCTCTATCCATAAAAGTGGAAGGTTTTCTATTTAGTATTTGCTAATTATTAAGAAAAATCCCTAATATTGGATATTTTTTTTCATATTCTCCATAGCTGCTTCTCCAGAAAAGATTCTGATTAATTCCAGCCCTAAATCAATCGAACATCCCATACCCTTAGCAGTAGTAATAGCTCCGTCTGTCACAACCTTATCTTTACAGATAGAAGCTCCTAAAAGTTTTTCCTCAAATCCCGGAAAACAAACGGCGGATTTTCCTTTTAAAATTCCAAGTTCCCCTAAAATACTAGGAGCAGCACAGATAGCAGCTAATTTCTTGCCTTGTTCAGAAAATTGCAGTAAAAGTTTTTTTAAACCTTCATGCTTTCCCAAATTAGAAGTGCCAAGTCCGCCTCCCGGTAAAAATAAAAGGTCAGCATCATCAAAAGAGATATCTTTAAATAAAGCATCTGCTTTTATCGTAATATGATGAGAACCATTCACCATCAGATCTTCTCCTATAGAAACCATGCAGACTTCAATATTCGCTCTGCGAAGCAAATCTACAACAGCTAAACATTCAATTTCTTCTAAACCATCTGCTAAAAATGTATATACTTTACTCATATTTTACCTCATTTCTGCGCAGTTTTGAAAAATTTATTCTGACAGGAATTATGTATATCATACAATCTGTGATCACCGCGCGGACACAGATTCCGCCAGAGAAAAAGTTTAAAAGTATAGAAACAATTTTTATATTCAACTTAGTAGTATAGCAGTAATATTCTTCTTATGCAAGCATGAGAGGAAAACTTTTCTAAAAATATTGATTTTTTGTTATATTTTTGTTTTAAAAATGGTTTTGGGTACATTGGGAAGAGGGTTTCCGCTCCGCAAGGAAGTATTCCAACGAAGCCGCGCTCCCGCTCCGTTCCAGACGTAGCGGTA
>CANRVK010000395.1 GCA_947643285.1 uncultured Eubacteriaceae bacterium | reverse complement strand
AAGTACCAACGTCTTCCAAGGGGCTTCTTATGGAATACTTCCTTGCCTTCGCTAGGTTGTAGAAGGTTCTAATTTGTGAAAAAAGAGTTAGCCTAGTGATTAGGAAGAATATCAATTTGTTTTTGATTTTATTTGTCATTATAGTGACCTTTACATTGTGTTATAATGATGTTTCCCTCATTAATTTTATAAACAATTCTATCTTTTTCGTTGATCCTTCTACTCCATTCACCTTCATGATTATCTTTTAGAGGTTCTGGTTTTCCTTCGCCAGTAAAGGGTTCACGCTGGATAGCTTTTATTAAGGTGTTTATCTTTTTTAAAGTCCTTTTATCTTCTGACTGCCAATAAAGGTATTCCTCCCAAGCATCTTCAGCAAATGTGATTTTACTCAAGTTCCATAGCCTCCAGTTCTTCGATAGTTTTTACAATCACCTGTCCATCTTTTACTTGTTGTCTTGCTTTCTTTAGTTGTTCCATATTAGAAGCTGAATAAAAAGGATCTGAGGGAGCGGCTATCTCGAAGGGAATCCGACGATCTCGAAGGGCTTTCTTTGCATAGATCATAAAAAAGGTAGTAAGGTTCATTCCCATTTCATCACACATCTCATCTAGTTGCTTTTTCATTTCATCATCAAATCGAAGACTTACAGTAATCATATTATCACTTCCTTTCTACTGTTAGTATAACTTTAATTGTTTCAAAATGCAATAATAATCATTCAATTTCATTCAAATTATATAATTTCCTATATTATATGAAGAATTAAAGATATTATACTGGTTTTAATTTTTTTTGTAAGTTTAACTTTTCATGAAGAAAATGGTAACCGTTCAGAATTTTTATTTATTATTGTGAAATTCGTTTTTCAAATCTTAGAATAGCCAATAGTCTAGCGAAGGCAAGGACATATTCCATAAGAAGCCCCTTGGAAGACGTTGGTACTTAATAAGCAGCACTGTCAAGGGCTGCGAATTTAGTACCATTACGTCTGGAACGGAGCGAGAGCGCGGCTTCGCTGGAATATGTCCTTGCTGGAGCGACCCTTTTATGCCCAATGATGTAAATATTTAAAGTGTGTAGAATATTTTTATATCGTATGTTATACTGTATTGTACTACGAACTATATTTTGTGAATAATTTTTTTCTATGAAGAGAATTAAAATTTATCTAAAGACAAAGGGAGATTTTTAAGATGGCACAGATTGATCTAACAAGGGGGAATATATCGAAAACGATACTTCGATTCGCTTTTCCGATGATATGTGGTAATTTGCTTCAACAGTTATATAATGTAGTAGACACACTGATTGTCGGGCAATATTTGGGGGCAGATGCTCTTGCAGCAGTTGGTTCTTCTTATACATTAATGACATTTTTGACTTCTATTTTGCTTGGAATGTGTATGGGAAGTGGTGCGGTTTTTTCTATTCGATTTGGAGAAAAGAATCAGAAAAAACTGAAAACGGATATGTTTGTTTCTTTTTTGTTGATTGCGATTTTTGCGGTTGTGATAAATGTAGCAGTATTTATCTATATTGATGAGATTATGTATGTTCTTTCTGTTCCAGAACAAGTTTATTCTCTTATGAGAGAATATTTATGGGTTATTTTTTGGGGGATCGGAGCGACATTTTTTTACAATTATTATGCTTCTTTGCTGCGGGCGATTGGAAATTCTTTCGTTCCTCTTTTGTTTTTAGGGGGAGCGGCAGTTTTGAATATTGTGTTGGATTTGATCTTTGTATTGTATTTTAAGTGGGGTGTGGCTGGGGCGGCTATAGCAACAATCATCGCTCAATGGTTTTCGGGAATAGGGATCTTTTTGTACACGATGTTATTTTGCCCAAAACTGCGAATAAAGAGAGAAGAAATGTGTTTTACTTTTGAGGCGATAAAAGAGATCGGCAGTGCTTCTATTTTGACTTGTCTGCAGCAATCTGTTATGAATTTGGGAATTTTGATGGTACAAGGATTGATAAATAGTTTTGGACCAGCAGTGATGGCAGCTTTTGCAGCAGCGGTGAAAATTGATTCTTTTGCCTATATGCCAGTACAGGATTTTGGAAATGCTTTTTCTACTTTTATCGCTCAAAATTATGGTGCGAAAAAAGTAGATCGTATACGGCAAGGAATACGTTCTGCGGTGAAAATAGCGATTATTTTTAGTTTATGTGTATCGGCTGTGGTGGTGATATTTGCCAGACAACTTCTGCTGATTTTTATTCATCCAGAAGAAATAGAGATTTTGAATATAGGAGTATCTTATTTGCGTATTGTAGGAACTTTTTATTGTGGAATCGGAGGATTATTTTTACTTTATGGATTATATCGCGCGATTGGACAGCCGGGTATGTCATTAGTATTGACGGTAATTTCTCTGGGAACAAGAGTATTTTTAGCCTATACTTTGTCCGCAGTTTCGGCTATTGGTGTGATCGGAATCTGGTGGTCAGTTCCTATTGGCTGGTTTTTGGCAGATATAACAGGTATTGTATATTACCGCTATATCTGTAAAAGGAAAAAGTAAAATATGAGATATGGTTATGTCAACTAATTTCTGATTAATGTTTTATAGCTTTTATAGTAAAGTGGAACGATATAGAATATAGTGTTTATTTGTTTTGTTACAAAATTTTTAGAATGGATAATTGAGAAAGTAAAAAAGGGATCGTTATTGTTCACAGAAAAGGCGAAGGGACGCTACGGCAAGGAAGTATTCCATCGAAGCCGCGCTTTCGCTCCGTTCC
>CANRVK010000394.1 GCA_947643285.1 uncultured Eubacteriaceae bacterium | reverse complement strand
CAAGAGCAGGAGAAAAAAATAACTTTTGAAAAGGCAAAAGAAATGGTAAAAGAAGGCTTAAAGCCAATGGGAGAAGAATACCTGAAAAAGTTAGAAGAAGGCTTTCAAAATCGCTGGATTGATGTCTATGAAAATCAGGGGAAAAGAAGTGGTGCGTATTCTTGGGGAGCTTATGGAGTGCATCCTTATGTGTTATTAAACTATCATGACAGTTTAGATAATGTGTTCACTTTGGCACATGAAATGGGACATGCGCTTCATTCTTATTATTCCGATGCGAATCAAACTTATATCAATGCTGCATATAAGTTGTTTGTGGCAGAGGTGGCTTCTACTTGTAATGAATCTTTGTTGATTCAGGATATGCTAAAAAAGACAGAAGATAGAAAAGAGAAGATGTATTTAATCAATTATTTTCTGGATAAATTTAAGGGAACAATGTTCCGTCAGACGATGTTCGCAGAATTTGAAAAAATCACACATGAGATGGTAGAAAAGGGAGAAAATTTGACAAAAGAAGGGCTGAAGAAAATTTATCATGAATTAAATGAACTCTATTTTGGACCAGATGTTGTCATAGATGAGCAGATTGATATGGAATGGGCGAGAATTCCTCATTTTTATAATTCTTTTTATGTATATCAGTATGCCACAGGATTTTCAGCAGCGATCGCACTTTCAAAGAGAATTTTAGAATTAGGAGAGGCTGGAGTCAAAGATTATATGAAGTTTTTGACAGGAGGATGTTCTAAATATCCCATTGAGTTATTAAGAGATGCAGGAGTGGATATGGAATCTACTGAGCCAGTAAAAGAAGCGATAGAAGTATTTCAAGATCTTGTGAATCAATTAGAAGAATTAATGGATGAAGAAGATGGAATTTAAAATAAAAAATAATGGAAAATCTGTTTGGGAAAATCTCATAGAACAGAATCTAAATGTTCCTTCTTTCTGTGGAGGCAGAGGAAGCTGTGGCAAGTGTAAAATACTTGTCACAGAAGGGCTGCTCCCCGTTACAACAGAGGATAAAAATGTTTTCTCGAAACAGCAGTTAGAACAAGGGTATCGCTTAGCTTGCAGAGCATATCCAGAATCAGAGATAACCATAAAAACAGTATTTTCAGAAGAAACAGAATTAGTGGGGAGTAAGGTAGAATTAGGGATAAGGGAGGAAAAAGCAGGGGGAAATGGGTTTCAAATCGTGATAGATTTGGGGACTACGACGATAGCGATCGCGTTATTATCGAATCATCGAGTGATAGAAACTTATTTAGGGATCAATCACCAGAGAAAGATCGGCACAGATGTTATCACTCGAATGGAAAAAGCGGCAAAGGGAATGGCAAAAGAGTTGACGAATATTGTTAGAGATGATATTTGGAATGGAATTTCTGAGATGCTGCAGAAAAAGGAAATAGAACTGACAGAAATAGAAGATGTGGTTTTAACTGGTAATACAGTGATGGAACATCTTTTTTTTGCATATCCAACTGAGGGAATGGGATATTATCCATTCACCCCCTTTTTTATAGAAAAAACAGAAATAAAAGCAGAGAATATTTTTCCAGAATGGAAAGGAAAAACGAAGATCATAGGATTCCCTTGTGTGTCTGCTTTTATTGGGGGAGATATCATAGCTGGGTTATATCAAATCGACGCGGATAAAAGTCAAAAGATTCAGTTTTTTCTGGATTTAGGAACAAATGGGGAGATGGCTGTCTGCTGCCATGGAAAAATCTATACTGCTTCTGTCGCAGCAGGACCAGTTTTTGAGGGAGGAAATATGAGCTGTGGGACAGGAAGTATTCCGGGAGCTATTTTTTCTATTGAATCAGAGGAAGAAGGTTTTGTTTATAAGACGATAAAAAAGGCTGCACCAGTAGGCATTTGTGGCACAGGATTGATAGAAGCAGTGGCAGCATTTTTAGAAATGGGGATTTTAAAGAAAGATGGAAGCCTTTTGGCAGGTTATGCAAAAAAAGGAGTAGTGATAGCTAGAAGCATGACAGGAGAATTGATTTCTATTAATCAAAGTGATATCAGAGCGTTTCAACTGGCGAAAGGAGCAGTATTAGCTGGAATTTTTTTATTGCTAAAGAAAGCTGACATTTCAATCAATGAGGTAGAAAAATGGAAGATAGGAGGGAGCTTTGGAGAAAATCTGAATATAAAAAAAGCGATAAAAGCAGGACTTTTGCCAAAAGAAGTGGAGAAAAAAGTGGAAATAGCAGGCAATACTTCTTTATTGGGAGCAATAAAATATAGTATAGAAGAAAAAGAAGAGAGAGAAAGAAGATTAATGGAGATAAAAGAGAGTTGTATTTGTGTTTCACTCGCTGAGGAAAAAGAATTTCAAGGAGAGTTTTTAAAAAGAATAGAGTTTTAAAAAAGCTTCACAAAAAAAGAAAATATTTTTTTAAATAATTAGGCAAAATATTTTGGAAAATTATGATACAATAGAAAATAAAAAGATGATAAATATCTGGGATAAAAAAAGAGTGGGGTTGAAAAAAATGAAATTATATGATGTGATTCAATATAGGCAATCGATAAGGAATTTTCAAATGAAACCTTTAGAAGAAAAGGTGTTAGAAAAAATAGTTTGTTATCAAAAGACAATGAAGGCTTTATATCCTGATATCACTTGTCAGATTGAGATTCATAATGCGATGGAGAAAAGCTGGAAGAAAAAAAAGTCGCCGTTTCTGATATGATACCTCTTAAGTAGACAATAAAAATAACCAAAATCTGCTTAGGA
>CANRVK010000393.1 GCA_947643285.1 uncultured Eubacteriaceae bacterium | reverse complement strand
AGAAAAAATACCTTTATAAATTCCAGCTTTCAAGTGAACTAGCACAACGAGTTAAATTACTCTAAATATATAATAACATATAACAATAAAAAAAGTTAATTTCTCGCTCTTTCTACAGACAGAATGATTCTTTTCTATCTTTCCTAGAATAGCCAACAAACTAGCTTCCGGGAAGGAACTATTCCAAAAGAAGCCCCTTGGAAGACGTCGGCACTTAATAAGCAAACCCGCAAGAAGCGGGATTTGCGAATTTAGTACCGCTACGTCTGGAACGGAGCGAAAGCGCGGCTTCGTTGGAAAAGTTCCTTCCCGGAAGCGGAAACCTCGCTATAAAATCTAAAATATGAACCTCCACCCATTAGCACTTAAAAAGTAATCCCTTCCATTTTCAACACCTGATAACACTCGATTGGCTCTGGCATATCCATTTTATGGATCATATTCTCTATCACCACAGCAGGCACTTTTCTTTCCCTTATTTCATTTCTCTTCAACAACTCTTCATAAGGAGCTTCTAAATATATCAAAATCACCCTCGCTCCATATTTCTCACATAACCCTTCTATTCTCGTTCTGATATCAAATGTAATATTCGTAGCATTCCAAACAAATGACTGCTTTTTTCTTAAATATCCCTTTGCCATCTCTTTTGCTCTCGCTACTACTGGCGCAGAAGATTCTGTAGGCAAAATTTTCATCTCCTCTCTCAATACATCTAAAGAAACCATCGGAATTTCAGAGAGATTCTGCTCTATATAAGTATCCTTTCCAGACAGCGGCAATCCCATCATAAGATAAACAGGAAACTCTGTTTCATCAAAAAGTTCCTGTTCCCTCCAAACATTTCCCCCTTTAAAGTAACGCCATCTCGTGAATAAATTCGCAAAACTCACCTTTTTTTCAAAACACTCTATTTCCTTGGCATATTCTTTAAAATATTCCATGGTTTGTTTTACCTGCATTTGATTTTCACAGATTCTTCCCTCTCCATCTGCCTTTCCTAGCAGATATAAAAGCGAAAATCTCACACATTCTCTCGCGCGCAATAGTTCTCTGTCTATCTCTTTTTTTTCTAAAAATAGCAACGGCAGTCCATGAAACCGGATTAAAAATGCTGCTTCTTCCCGAACAGAAAAAGAAATCTCAAATTTCACACTATAATTTAGATACCAACTTTCCCGAAACATTTTCGCCCCCATAATCGCATGTCTGGGAGAAATAATTTTTCCGTCTTCTAATTTCGTACATCTTTTTTTTCCAATATCATGAAATAAAGCTGCCAAATATAAAATACCCTTTTCTTCTCTTTTCAATTCCTGCCATTCGGGAAAAGATATCAGCGCGTCACAGACTCTTCTCGTGTGTTCCCACACATTCCCCTCCCCATGAAAAATCGGATTTTGTAATACAGCTCTTAACCCTGATATTTCTGGAAATTCTCGTTCTATTCTCAAAAAAGAGTATTGTTCTCCTTCCAAAAACTCTATGATATTCTGTTTCATCTTTCACCTCGTTTTCACTCGCCTATCTTTTATTCATGATAAAAAATATCAACCCCTTCTTTTAATTGATTCGGGACAATCGGGCGATTCATCCAATGTGTTTCGGAATCTAAAATAGTGTTTATAAAAGAAGCTCTCACAAATTTTAATCGATCTATCACTTCCTCCTCATTCTCTACCTTAATATAAATACCTTCCATCAGATCTGTTGTGTCTGTTTGTCTTTCAGTCAATTCATAAGAAATATCTAATTTCTCACATTCTCTCTTTAATACACTTAAAAAATCAGCCGATTTAAAATGTGATTTTCCCAAAAACTTTGTGAGTTCTTCAAAATTTTGCAGTATTCCTTCATAAAGCACTAACACGGATTCCACAAATCCTGCTCCTTTTAAAAGTTCTCTTCTTTTTTTTGTGCTTAAAAATATCTGTTTTTCTTTATCAAAAATATCAAATTCCATAAAATAATGCGTTAATTCATCATAAAAGACAGTATGCTTTGCATAGAGCCATTCCCCATACATAATATATCTCTTTCCTAAAATCTCATATAAATCTGTCTGAAAACAATTCGCCCATGTTTTAAACAATGCAAATTGCCGCTCACCATAGCCTCCATTTAAAAAATGTCCTCTGCTCTGTAATAATAAAGTTCCATTTTCATCAAAACTGATGCCCGTGTTCGCTCCGTCCACTTTTTCCTCTAAAACCACGAATTTTCCTTTTATCTCATCAAATCGCACATTTTTTAAATCTTCATCTCCTATCTGAATTTTTGAACCTTCTATATGTCTTGTCCTCGGATATTTATAAATTTGCTCCATCATTTTCACCCATTTCCTTTTTATTTATCCTATTATAATCCTTTTTTTCACAGAAAAGCAACTATTGTACAAAAATCGAGTAGGGAAAACTTTCCCTACTCGCCGCGCGACCCGTGCGCCGCACTAGCGGCATATTCCATCTGCACGGGTCTGCGCATAAAAAAAGCAACAAAAACATTTTGTTCTGTCACCTTAATTATTCTTACTTAAAATCCATATGCACAAAATAGCAAATACTTATATATAATCCATTTCCCAGAAACTGCCCCCTGCGGTCTTTTTCATAGCGAGGCACTTTCAGTTTCGGAAGTTCAGACAGACTGCCATCCAGATATTGTTCCAGACGATGCTTCTAATACGTAAAGGACAATAAAACTTTTATTTCTTCTCGTTTGTACTTCTTTGCTCAAACTAAAAGTTTCTTTATAATGGTCATATAGCAATTCTAATGCGTCCATATTACAAC
>CANRVK010000392.1 GCA_947643285.1 uncultured Eubacteriaceae bacterium | reverse complement strand
ACCAAATAAACCCAACCCATTTGAAAAATTTCACCTTGCAATGCAAAAACTTTTGTGCTATAGTAAGAAAGAAAAAAGGTTCGCGTAATATCCTATTACGCGAACCTTTTTGTTCTAAATCCAATCTAACACCCTATCTTTTTTTATTCCTTTACCTGAATTTCCTTTATAACTTCTTCCATTTCCAACCTTATTTCTGGAAGTTTCTCTTGATATACCTCATAATTATGTGGAAATGTAATTGTCACTTTAAATAAATCTGCCTCCACCTCTAACTCCATAGTTCCTCCCTGTAATTCTACAAAACTCTCTACAATAGCTAATCCCAATCCCGATCCTTCTGTATTTCTGGACTGATCCCCTCTCACAAAACGTTCCGTCAGCTCTTCTGGCTTTACATTTAACTCTACCATAGATACATTTTTCATAGAAATAATCACTTTATCATACCTATTTTCCAAAGAAATATATGCCCTCGTATGTGGCATCGCATATTTTGTAATATTTACCATCAAATTTTCAAACACTCGATATGTCTTTTGACTATCTAATAATAAAATTATTTTTTCCTCTGGAAAATTAAATCGAAAATCTACACCAGATTCTTCTATTTTCTCATAAAGCTCTAATCTCACTTCTTTTAATAGACTCACAATATCAATATCAACCAAATTCAAACTGATATTTTTACTTGTCGCCTTACTAATTTCAAATAAATCTTCAATCAAACTTTTTAACCGTAAAGATTTTCTCTCCAAAATTTCAACATATGCTGTCTGTTTTTCCTTTTCTAAATCCTCATCTTTCAATAAATTCACATACGTGATAATTGCTGTCAATGGAGTTTTCAAATCATGAGATACATTTGTAATTAAATCTGTTTTCATGCGCTGGCTTTTTAATTCCTCTTCCACCGCTCTCTTAAAACCAGATTGAATCCTTTCTATCTCTCCTTTAAATGCCTCAAAAATCCCCACATCTTCTGTAATCACTACATCTAAATTCCCCTCTGCTATCTCATTAGTAGCCTTTAACAACACTTGATACTTCTTTTGCAAATCAACATAATACTTGCGCAGAATAAAAAATAATACAATACTATAAATCACTAATCCAATAATTCCAAAAAACCAAAAGCTGCTGATAATCGCTGCTATCACAAAATTCACCACCACGATTTTTAAAATGACAGCGGTCTCTTTATTAGACAAATCAATATTTAGAAAACTTCGATAAATTCTCCTTCCCAACCTAAATATCTTTTTCATTTGCCTTCCAATCCACTGGCATATTAAACAAAATAAACACCTTTCCTTTAAATACTTTATTAATCCCATAGCAAATACTGCCCTCATACATACTACTCCCCAATACCACATTCCAAAAATCAATGACCAAATCGCAATATTTATCATAGAAATCAAAAAATATACCATTCGCATTGGCATATTCCATTGCTCCAATATCATTTTTGTCCATTCTCCATTATTGATAGAAATAATGATATCAGGTATCATAGATACACTAGCCCCTAACACACAAATAAATAAGAGAATTACCAGCTCTAATGGAATACGAAAAATCTTTTCCTTTCCTACTTCCCATTTTTTTATAGATGGCAATATCAAGCCTGCTGCAGAAATAATCACCAGAAAAAATACAAAATACAAATAAGAAGTACTGTCATAATAATATCCTAATGTCTGCCACCTCTCCTTATAAGCCTCCATTCCTTGTGCAGTAGCACAATAAATAAAAGTATAATTTTGAGGAGTTTGAAAGGAAAACTCTGGAAAATAACTATATTGAGAATAACTATAAGTATAATATTTTTTCATAGGATCACTATTTTCAAATAAAATATTTTGTACTTCCTCTTCCGATATCCCCACTACATCTTTAATAAAACCTCTCCCATCTTTATTATATTGAAAATTCAGATAATATCGCTCCATATCTTCTTCATACAAATCTCTTAAAATATTATCTGTATTCGATAAAATTCTTTCCCCATTCTCGTCCCACACTTCATATTCCCAATTCCCCTCTATCGAGTTTAAAGCATTTTCCACCAAATGATAATCAGAATAAAATTTATCAATAAAATTTCTTTTATAACTCAAAAAACTCTCTATGTCTGTAATCTCATAATAACCAGACATTTCACTTGCTTCTCCAGAATAATAGTCATCTATCTTCATTTGTCTTAACTCTGGATAAAAGATATCAATAGGATCGATTCTCTGATTCTGCTTTTTTTCCAATGCATCAATATAAAGCGCATAATTACAATTCATTAATTTAGAAACAATTTCTTCATTATCATACTCCTCTCTCTCATAATTTTTTTCTGCTGTCTTTTTGAAATGCGGATAACTAATCACCATTAAAAATGCTGACGCAAGAATAAGCAAAGCGGCAATCATATTTCCTACTCTGGATTTCTTTTTCAAATTTTTATCCAACTATTCTCTCACTCCTTTTTTTTATTACTCCTATTATATCTGAATACTTTAAAAAAACACTCCTATTTTCCCAAAGATTTACCTATAAAAATCTAAGGATAATCAAAAGAAACACCCCCTACCATCTTTCACAAAAAATAAAAGGACTATCACACCGAACATATCTTCCGATTATCACTCGAATATCCCACAGCCGATATTCCACTTACACCATCAAAATGCTCACTATAATAACCCTTATATCATTCTTTTTATCTAAAACAGCCAACAAACTAGCACAGGAAAGAAACAATTCCAAAAGAAGCCCCTTGGAAGACGTCGGTACTTAATAAGCAAACCCGCAAGA
>CANRVK010000391.1 GCA_947643285.1 uncultured Eubacteriaceae bacterium | reverse complement strand
CATGTTATGAGGATTGGAAAGATAGTGAAGCCTTTTTAGAGAGAATCGGGTATTGTTATTATCGAAAAGGAGGGTTTGATGAGAGGTTAGAGAATTATAAAATAGCGGTGGATTATTATGAAAAAGTATTAGAATTGAATCCAGAAAATGAACGGGCTGTTAATGTTTTAATCGAGGTATGTGAGTGGATTTATCGGCATATTCATCAAAAAGAGTGGTATGAAAAAGGGCTAAAATATTTGAATATAAAATGGAAGAAAAAGAAGACATGTTCCGTTTATAACACAAGGGGAATTTTCTATTTAGAGGCGAAGAAATGGGAATTAGCACTTCATGATTTTAATAAGGCAACACAACTAGATGAACAGTATATTTATGCTTATCTCAATAGAGCATATATTTACCACAATATAAAAGGGTGTGATGCAGAACTAGAAGAGTTAAAAAGGGCAGCGCAGATCATAAAAAAACCGACGGTGAAATTATATAAAGATTTGGCTTCTTGTTATCGCAGAAAAGGAGAAATAGAAAAGGCAGTAGAGTGTTATCTTAAGAATATAGAGATATTTGAAAAATATGAGAATATCGTAGAAACAGAGAAGGAAGCCATCTTTAATCTCTATGTAGATTTCAGGCAATATGAAAAGGCAGAAGAGTTTTTGGAGAAACACTATAAAAAGGGAACAGCAGAATACTATAATGAGAAAGGAGATGTATATTTATATACAGAACAGTTTGAAAAGGCAGAACATTATTATAAAAAAGCCTTAACCGTTGATGAGCGAAATTCAGAGGCTTATAATTCTTTAGCAGAGGTTTATTTTTATGGCAAGAAACAATATGAAGAAGCATATCAATTTTATATAAAAATGTTAGAAATTGAAGAAGAGAATGAAGAAAATGTATGTAGCAGCTATCTGTGTTTGATGAGGGTATGTTATCATAAAAAAGACAGAGAGAAGTGCTTAGAATATTCTGAATTATATAAAAAGAAAATAGAACAACAATATGGCAAAGAAGAATATTATTTAACAGGTTTTTATGCCATGAGGAGATTGTATCTTTATGGCTGTATTCACGTTTATATTGGGCAGATAGAGAAAGCAAAGGAATATTTAAGTAGAATGAGAGAAAGCATAGTATGTAGAGGATGTATGTTTTCCTATTGTTCTGAGTATTGGGGGTTGAGTGGATTAATAGAACAGGTATGTGAAAATTATGACAGAGCGAAAGAGGATTATCAAAAGGCATTGAACATCGATCCAAATCTTATGTATGTGAGATTTTGTCTTGAAATGATGGATCAAAAATAAGGAGAAAGAATGAAAGAGAAAAGACCAAATATATTATTTTATTTTACAGATCAGCAGAGATGGGATACGGTGGGTTGTTATGGACAGCCTTTGGAAATTACGCCTAATTTAGATGAACTGGCGAAAGAAGGAGTGGTATTTGAGGAGGCATTTACCGCGCAGCCTGTCTGTGGACCATGTAGAGCATTATTTCAAACGGGAAGATATCCGACGGAGTTGGGTTGCTTTAAAAATGCAGTCGCATTGCCTTTGCATGTGAAAACAGTCGCAGAATATTTGAATGAAGCAGGGTATGACACAGCTTATGTTGGAAAATGGCATTTGGCAAGTGATGATAAGAATCATTATGAAACAGAGGCGATTCCGTTGGAAAGAAGGGGAGGATATCGAGGATTTTGGAGAGCGGCAGATGTACTGGAATTCACTTCTCACGGATATGGAGGATATGTTTTTGATGAAGATATGCAAAAACGGGAGTTTTTGGGGTATCGTGTAGATGGAATCACGGATTTTGCGTTAGAATATTTGGACGGCTATCAGAAAGACAAGCCATTTTTTCTGACAATTTCTCATATTGAACCACATCATCAAAATGATAGAGGGCATTATGAAGGACCAAAGGGATCAAAAGAGGAGTTTAAAAACTTTATTTTGCCAAAGGATTTAGAGAGTTTAGGAGGAAATGCGAAAGAAGAATATCCTGATTATTTGGGATGTTGTAAGAGATTAGATGATAATTTAGGGAGGATAATAAAAAAACTCAAGGAAAAGGGGCTTTATGAAAACACGATTATAATATATGCTTCGGATCATGGTTCTCATTTTCAGACGAGGAATCAAGATGAACATAAAAATGGAATAGATGATTATAAGAGATCTTGTCATTCTGCGTGTTTGCATGTGCCGTTAATTATTGAAGGACCGGGGTATCGGGGAGGAAAGAGGGTAAAAGAGTTAGTCAGCACAGCGAGTCTTCCAAAAACATTTTTAGCGATGGCAGGAATTGAAGAAAAGGGAGAAATGATAGGAGAGGATTTGAAGAAGGTAGCAGATGGAGAGGTACAAGGGCGTGTTAATGAGATTTTCGCTCAAATCAGCGAAAGCCGTGTAGGGCGCTGTGTGAGGACAGAGAAATATTTGTATAGTGTGTATGCTCCTCAAAAAGATGGATGTGTGTATTCTGATAGTGATGTTTATGAAGATGATTTCTTGTATGATTTAGAAAGAGATCCATATGAATTACATAATTTAATTTATGACAGCGGTTATGAAGAAGTGAAAAAACAGATGGCGGAAAAGTTGATTTATCATATGAAGTTGGCAAAAGAAAAAGTGCCGGTTATAAAACATAAAAATAGTAGATGAAGGGTATGATGCTTAGAATGTTTTGGTGAAAGGGGGGGGGGGTCGGCGGGGGGAGGTAAAAATTAAAAAAAAACCCCCCGAAGAAACCCAAAAAAAAAAAAAAGAAAAAAAAAAAAAAAAAACCAAAATAAGGGGGTTGG
>CANRVK010000390.1 GCA_947643285.1 uncultured Eubacteriaceae bacterium | reverse complement strand
TACAGTTACACTCTTTCCCTACACGACGCTCTTCCGATCTCAAATCGCTTCAGTATCTTTTCCTAAAAGCATTTCCCCATAGGCATATAAATTCAAAAAGTCTTCTTCTGTTATCTCTTTTTTTTCTAAAATCTGTTTTAATAATTCTATCCATCCTTTTGCTATGATGTCAGAAACTTCTCTTGCAGAAGAGAATCGCAAAAATTCTTTTACACTATCAGGAGATTTTTTTATCTCTTTTTCCCAATAAGAAAATATTTCTGGTGATTCCAGAAAAGCCAGCGCATATTGTGCTGCTTTTTTATTCGCTCCTCTTTCCGTTTTCACCAAATGAAGAAGATATTCCACATTTTCCTTACTGTGGCGAAGCGCTTCTATCGCAGCTTGCTTCACTCCTTTTGTAGCTTCTTCTGCCAAATATAAATAATAATCATTCTCCTTTTCTTTTGCTATCGCTTCTATCACATGAACATAACGCTGCATTCCCTTCTTTTTCTCCGCACCTGCTGCCAATTCTTTTAATGCCAATTCTTTTTTCAAAATAGGAATAATAGTTTCATCCTCTTTACAGAGTATTTCCTTCACCTGTTCTGCAAGCTCTGTATAATTATCCGATAGCGCTCCCACGAAAGCATAAAAAACACGATAATCTTCCAAATATTCTGGATGATTTTGGTATACCTCTTTCACGATTTCCAATCTCCGACTTCCCGTTGTCGTCAGTGCCTCTAATAAAGGCGTGAGCACACTATAAGGAATATTTTGATATTCTTTCACCTTTCCAAATAAAATTTTCTCTGGTTCTTTCTTCGTTTCTGTTATACCCTGTGTATAAATTACCGCATCAACCAGCGCCAAAGCATCCAAAAGAACTCCTGTTGGATTTTCACACTCTGGTTTTATCGCCTCTTTTGCCGTATCATATATTTTCTGAAAAACAGGAGCTGCCTTTGCAAGTGGCTCTAACGCTTCTATCGCACGAGATAAACGAAAGTCCTCTTTTATTAAATTCACCCCTGCAATCCCACTGCCTGCAAGCCTTTCTCTGAGTTCATATAATGGGCTTAAATTCATAATTTCCCTCCATTCTCACACTTTTTTTCCTTCAGATACAAAACTAACATTTAAACTTTTTCATCAATAAAATAATAAAGTCCCTTTTAATAAAGCAACCTCACCACCCGCTCTTCTGTAATAATACTATAAGGCTGCATACAAATTCGTTTTGTTTCCTCATCATAAAAAAATGCTCCCAATACCATCTGTCCCTCTAAAAATTTTTCATCTGGCAATATAGAAAGTTTATCTATCGTTTTTTCTTCCCCCTCTATATCCTTTAATAAAATAGTAGAACCTGTATGATCTTTGAGAATATAACTTTCCTCTGCTATCCCAATCCTTTCAAAAGCTAACAAAAGCACTACTTTATTATCCACTAAAGTATTTTTAATTTCATTTTTCACCACTTTTGCCACTGTCTGAATATCCTGATATGCCTTTTCTTTTAAATTTTTCAAATCTTTTGGAGTGGCACGAATAATAATCTTAGTACCTTTCTCTTCCCAACGGATTCTCCTATTCATTCCCCCCGGATAATATGTCAACACCGGAATATACAACGCATCAAAAATACTATCCTCCTGCTTTATGTATTTTAATGCCTTCAATGGTCTATAATTATAAACCGTAAATATCTCTCCTGTATCTAAATCTGTCCAATATCCCAAATCTATATATTCCTCTTTTGCCTTATCCAAATAAACTTGAAAAGATAACTGCAAAATTCTAACCTTTTCTTTCTTCAATCCCATCCTCTGTAATTGATCTAACTGCCAAACACCGCCTAATTCTTCATATAAAACAGTATCCTCATCTTCTATCTCATCTGCCTGTAATTTTTCATTGAGATATATCGTAGCCTTCTTCACCAGAGCATGTAATTTTATTAAAATACCAATCGCCTTTTGATAATGTCGATTATCCGAATCTTTTTGCAATTCCTCTATCTCTAAAATCAAACGCTTGATATAAAGCTGAGGACCGGGCAAATAATAATCTCCCAACTGTTTCGCAAGATCTTTATATACCTTGATAGAATTTCCACTTATTGTCCCTAATCCTGCCTGTAAAAGCTGTGTGATAACCTGCTCTGTCATAGCAAGCCCTTCTAATTGTTTTTTCAACTTTTTTGTACGAGCTGCTTTATTCACCTTGGGAGGTTCTTTTTTCTTTTCCTCTTTCTTTTGCTCTCTTTGTACTTTTTTCTCTCTTTTTTGTAAAATATCCTCTGGTATCTCACAAATAGTAAATGGCTTTTCTGCATATATTTCAAATAATAATGCCAAACCATGCTTACAAGGATATTGATGGCTAGGACAACTACATCGACAAACAGGTTCTTCTGAATTTATAAAATCTACAGATGTAATATAATTTGTTTTTCCGCTCCCACTGCACTCTCCCATATAAAATGTTCCATCTTCAGATTTTGATAAACTCACAAACCCTCCCTTACTGCAAATTTTCCTCGCATTACTAATAGCGGAAGCATTTGCCGCCATACTAATAATCTGCTGTTCTGACAACTGAGCCATTTCTCGTTCCCCTCTCTTACTTATACTTATTTTTAGCAATTTCTCCTTCTACTTAAAGACAAAGGTATCACTATATCATCTTAAAATTTATATCATAGGAAAATGAAATGATAATAGTATATTTATCACCCCATTATCTCATAAACATTTTCTTTCATCAAATAAAAACAACACTGTGACCAAAGGGGCGCTCCGGCAAGGAAGTATTCCAACGAAGCCGCGCTCCCGCTCCGTTC
>CANRVK010000389.1 GCA_947643285.1 uncultured Eubacteriaceae bacterium | reverse complement strand
TTTAGTGTCCGTTACGTCTGGAACGGAGCGGAAGCGCGGCTTCGTTGGAATACCTTCTTCCCTGTGCGGAACATTAGTTCAAATGTTTTCTTCTATTTTTGATGAAAAGAGATAATGAAGAATAGAACATGCGTTCTTGACATATAAAAGAAAATATATTATGATAGTGATATATTAATCATATTAACCTGTTGTATTAGTGATTCATAGAATAGGACTTTTTTTGATATATAAAATTAAAAAAGTTTTTTCTAGATTTTAGATGAATTAGTATAACGAGTTAATGTTAGAAGAAAGGAATGGAACGATATGGCAAATTTGAATATAAGAGTAGATGATGAACTGAAAAAGGAAGCGGAAGAAGTTCTTTCTGAGTTAGGTCTTAGTATATCCGCTGCTACTACAGTTTTCTTAAAACAAGTAGTACGTTCAAGAGGAATACCATTTGAATTAAAATTGGAAAATTATAATGGAAAAAAAGAAACAGAAGAAATAAAGATTGACTGATTATTGTGTGATGAAATGGTACATATTAGAAAAAGACTTGACAGATGAGATTAGAAAATGTAATCTAGGGATAAAATAACAATAAGGAGTTTATATTATGAATTCAGGAGAATGGTATATCTTACTTATTTGTGCTGCATGTGTTTTTCTTGTCTATCAATTTTATTTTCATCAAAAGAAAAATAAAGAAGAATTTATTCAAAAAGCGAAGAAAGAATGGGGAAAAATTTTAGAAAAAGAAGAGGATTATGAACAATTAGAACGTGCGGCACATTTCTTTCAGAATTATAAAGACAGAGCTAAGAATTTGATCGATGATATCACTTGGAATGATTTAGATATGGACGGGATATTTCAAATGATGAATCACACATATTCTTCTATTGGAGAAGAGTATTTATATTGGATTTTGAGAACACCTGTGACAGAAGAAGAGGAAAAAGAAAAGAAAATTTTATCAAAAAGAGATTATTTGATTCATTTTTTTTCTGAGCATGAAGACGAAAGAATAAAACTTCAGCTTATGTTTAAGGCAATAGGAAAGATGAGAACCAATTCGATCAGTGATTATGTGATGAAACTTTTTGATGTGGAGAGATTGCCAAATTTGCATCATTATTTGATGTTTGGAGCGTTATTATTATCTGTTATATTGCTTTTTCTTATTCCATCTATAGGAATTTTATGTCTAATCGCATCGCTTGGGTGTACGATTTATCAATATTTTAAAGAAAAGGGAAAAGTAGAAATCTATTTTTCCTGTTTTGCTCAGATTGCTTCTATGCTTCATTATGTAGAGGAATTGGAAAAGATGAATATAGAACAATTATCTCCTTATGTAGAAAATTTAAAAAAAGCATATAAAAATTTGAAATCCTTTCAAAAAGGAGTGAAATTTTTAGGAACAAATAATATGACGGGGTCTTTTGCTGAGATTTTATTAGATTATGTTCGGATTCTCACGCATATTGACTTGATTAAATTTAATCAGATGCTTCAAATATTTCATATGCATAGTGAGGATATAGAAATATTAATGCAAAATTTTGGTTTATTAGAGAGCATGATAGCGGTTGCTTCTTTTCGAGAAAGTATGCCATATTATTGTATTCCGGAATTTATTTCTGGAACAAAAGCAGAATTAATGGTAGAACAAATCTATCATCCACAGATACAAAATCCTGTAGCGAATAGTATAACAGAAAGAAAAGGGGCTTTGATCACAGGTTCTAATGCTTCTGGAAAATCCACTTTTTTAAAAACAATAGCGATTAATGCTATTTTATCACAGACAATCTATACAGCGCTTGCGAAGTCTTATCAGGCTAATTATTTCAAGATTTTATCTTCTATGGCATTACAGGATAATTTAATGGAGCAGGAAAGTTATTATATTGTAGAAATTAAATCATTAAAACGAATTTTAGATAGTGCGAAGGAAGGAAAGGCGATTCTTTGTTTTGTAGATGAAGTTTTGCGTGGAACAAATACCGTAGAAAGAATCGCTGCTTCTGCTCAAATCTTAAAGAGTTTATCTAGTGATAATGTACTCTGTTTTGCCGCTACGCATGATATTGAATTGACTTATATGTTAGAAGATATCTATTCTAATTATCATTTTCAAGAAGAAGTGATAGAGGAAAAAAATGATATTTTATTTGATTATATTTTATATTCTGGACGAGCAGTTTCTCGCAATGCGATAAAATTGTTGAGTATGATCGGATATGAGAAAGAAATTATTAAAAGAGCAGAAAGAAGTGCAGAAGAATTTTTAAAAAAGGGTGAGTGGAGATGTTAGTGAGAATTTATACAGATGGAGCAGCAAGAGGGAATCCAGATGGACCGGGAGGATATGGGACAATTTTATCTTATATGGATAAAAACGGAATGGAACATATCAGGGAATTTTCAGCGGGTTATAAAAAGACGACAAATAATAGAATGGAATTAATGGCTGCTATTATTGGGCTAGAAGCATTGATAAAACCATGTGAAGTAGAGCTTTATTCTGATTCACAATATTTAGTCAATGCATTTGAAAAAAAATGGATTGACAGTTGGGTAAAAAAGAATTGGAAACGTGGAAAAGATGAACCTGTGAAAAATGTGGATCTCTGGAAACGCCTATTAAAAGCAAAAGAGCCGCATCAAGTGAAATTTATTTGGGTCAAAGGGCATGATGGGCATCCGCAAAATGAGCGCTGTGATGAATTAGCTACAACGGCAGCAGATGGCAAAACAGAAACTTTATTAGATGATGAACGGGAATAAAGGGGACGCTGCGGCAAGGAAGTATTCCAACGAAGCCGCGCTTTCGCTCCGTT
>CANRVK010000388.1 GCA_947643285.1 uncultured Eubacteriaceae bacterium | reverse complement strand
TAGAACGCTCTACGAAAGACTATGAGTTCCAGAAACAATTAATGAGGGAGTATGGAATTATAAATGATTAGTTATAAGGTATCTTATAAGATGGACACGACAAGCGAAAGGGATTGCTTGAAATGTTGATTACCACTAGAGGAAATAAAATAGCATTGCTAGGTCTGAAATTGATATGATACCCCTTAAATAGACAAGGTAAATAACCAAAATCTATTTAAGGGAGTTTTTGTGTTTATAAAGAGCTACAGTAAGCAGAATAAAAAGACATGAGGGAATAAATCTTGGTTTAGAAATAAATGAAAGAAGCTTGGTATAAATGAAATAAAAATTGTTAAAAATTTAATTAAAAAAGTTGCAAAAATAGCCTTGTATACAATAAATTTTAGCGGTATAATAAAAATAATTATGTATTAATATTTACATTACAAATAAGATAGAAAGGAGTCATTCAAATCATGGGATTTATTGACACAGTAAAAGAAAGAGCAAAGGCAGATAAAAAGACAATTATATTACCAGAATCTATGGACAGAAGAACATTTGAGGCGGCAGAACAAATTTTAAAAGAGGATATCGCTCATTTAATCATTATTGGCACGCCAGAAGAAGTACAAAAAAATAGTGAAGGATTAGATATCTCAAAAGCCACTATTATTGACCCGAATACATACGAAAAGACACAAGAGTATGTAGATTTATTCGTAGAGCTGAGAAAGGCAAAAGGAATGACGCCAGAACAAGCAAAAGCTACGATGTTAAAAGATTATGCTTATTATGGATGCCTTATGATAAAAGCAGGAGATGCAGATGGTATGGTATCAGGAGCTTGTCATTCTACAGCGGATACTCTGCGCCCTTGTTTACAGATTATCAAAACAAAACCGGGAACAAAATTAGTTTCTGCATTCTTTTTGATGGCAGTGCCGAATTGTGAATATGGCTCTAATGGAACGTTTGTATTCGCTGATTGTGGATTAAACCAGAATCCGAGTGCAGAAGAATTGGCAGCGATTGCGAAATCTTCCGCAGAAACTTTTGAATTATTAGTACAACAAGAACCTATTGTAGCGATGTTATCTCATTCTTCTAAAGGAAGTGCAAAACATGCAGATGTGGATAAAGTGGTGGAAGCTACAAAAATAGCAAAAGAACAATATCCAGAATTAAAGATAGATGGAGAGTTACAATTAGATGCTGCAATCGTTCCTAGTATAGGAAATTCAAAAGCGCCGGGAAGTGAAGTGGCAGGAAAAGCGAATGTATTGATCTTCCCAGATTTAGATGCTGGAAATATTGGATATAAATTAGTACAGAGATTAGCAAAAGCAGAAGCTTATGGTCCTGTTACACAGGGAATCGCAAAACCAGTGAACGATCTGTCAAGAGGATGCAGTGCAGAAGATATTGTAGGAGTTGTAGCGATTACTGCGGTACAAGCACAAGTAAATAAATAAAATACCAGTAAGATGTCTATCATAGAGTTTGTGGCTGTGCGGCATCTGCAGACTCTATATTAAATTTTAGAAAAAAATATGAAAGCTGCACAGAAATGGAGTAAAGATGAATATATTAGTGATTAATTGTGGAAGTTCTTCTTTAAAATTTCAATTAATAAATGCAGAAACAGAAGATGTTTTAGCAAAAGGACTCTGCGAGAGAATTGGGATCGATGGAAGATTAGTATATCAACCAGCAGGTGGAGAAAAAGAAGTGACAGAAGCAGCAATGCCCGGACATAAAGAAGCGATTCAAATGGTGTTAGATGCATTAAAAAATCCAAATACAGGTGTTATTAAGAGCTTAGATGAAGTAGGAGCAGTAGGACATCGTGTAGTACATGGCGGAGAAAAGTTCGCATCTTCTGTTATTTTAACAGATGACGTGGTAAAGGGAATCGAAGAGTGCAGCGAATTAGCACCACTTCATAATCCAGCAAACTTAATCGGAATCACAGCTTGTAAAGAATTGATGCCTTCTACCCCTATGGTTGGAGTATTTGATACCGCTTTTCATCAGACGATGCCAGAAGAAGCTTATCTATATGGATTACCATATGAATACTATGAAAAATATAAAGTGAGAAGATATGGTTTTCATGGAACTAGCCATAGTTATGTATCAAAACGTGTAGCAGCATTTTTAGGAAAAGATTATGAAAATTTAAAGACCATCGTTTGCCATCTAGGAAATGGTTCTAGTCTTTCCGCTGTAAAAAATGGAAAATGTGTGGATACTTCTATGGGACTCACTCCATTAGAAGGATTAGTGATGGGAACACGTTCTGGGGATATCGATCCCGCTATTATGGAATTTATCGCGAAGAAAGAGAATTTAGATATCGCAGGAGTCATGAATGTATTGAACAAAAAATCTGGCGTATTTGGTCTTTCTAAGGATCTTTCCAGTGACTTTAGAGATCTGGAAAAAGCACAAGAAGAAGGAAATAAATTTGCTGCTAATGCTAGAAAAGTATTTGTTTATCGCGTTGCTAAATATATAGGAGCTTATGTAGCAGCAATGAATGGAGTAGATGCAATAGCATTTACTGCTGGCGTGGGAGAAAATGATCATTTAGTCAGAGAAGAAGTTTGCAAATATCTAGGATATTTAGGAATTACTTTAGATGCAGAAGCTAACAAAAAGAGAGGACAAGAGATAAAAATTTCTACTCCGGATTCTAAAGTAGCAGTTTTAATCATTCCTACAAATGAAGAATTGGCTATTGCGAGAGAAACAATGGCACTTGTACAAAAAGGAAAATAGAAGAGAAAACATTTTGACAAAGGTTCGCACGGCAAGGAATATTCCAACGAAGCCGCGCTTTCGCTCCGTTCCAGACGTAATGGT
>CANRVK010000387.1 GCA_947643285.1 uncultured Eubacteriaceae bacterium | reverse complement strand
ACTTCAATTACATCATTTATTATGGCTTGCTGATTTTCTGTTGCCAAAATGTTGACACCTTTATTTATCTCTATAATGAGAACCACATTGAACAATCTTTATTACATTATCTTCTATTCGGTAAACAATACGATTTGCATCGTCTATCCGCCGACTCCAATAGGATGCCAAATCACCACTTAACCTTTCCGGCTTTTCTATTCCCTCGTAGCCATTCTGGTCAATATCCTTCAACGGCTGGAGAATACGTTTTAATGTCTTTTTATCCTGTTTTGTCCAATATTCAAAATCCTCCCATGCCGCATCTGACCATGCCTTAATCATCAAAGCCCACCTCATGCACCGTACCACCAGTAGCTTCCATTTGCGCTACAGACTCCTTAAGTCTGGTCATATTTTCCTGCGAATAAAACGGATCAACAGATACTTCAAACGGTATTCGCTTCTCTCTGCCTAATTTTTTTAAATAAATATTTATAGCCGTAGATAAAGACATTCCAATATCAGCACAAGCCTGTTCTGCCATTTTCTTTACATCATCCTCTATACGCAAACTGATTTGAGCCATAATATCACCTCTTCTTTCTTGATATTACTAATATATCACACACAGAAGTATTTGTAAAGCATTTCGCAATACATATGCTTGTTTCTTTGCTATCTTTTCTATAATCATCTATTAAAAATATATAGCTATACTGGCAACAATCCACTATGTTAATTTCTCTAAAATAATAGATTATAAATATAGCAGGCAATCTCATAGACTACCTGCCATATAAAATAATCTGTGTAAAATAAATTCTATTCTTTCATAAAATAATAATATTAATAAAAGACCTCGACTTATATAAAAATACTACTTTTACACTTCGCTCATTCCATTAATCTGCCATCATATCATTTCCATAGATCTCTTCATAGAGTTCTTTTAATTCTTCTTCTGTAAAAATATCACCATAAACCTCATTTACTACTTCTTTAAATTCTTCATAAGACAACCGATCTGAACCATCTAGATCACTTTTTTCATAATCATAAGGATTTTTTTCATATTCTAGTTCCTTTATGAAATAGTATAGATTAGCCTGATAAGCAGAAGGGATATAGCCTCCATCTAAAATATTTTTTAAAATATCTAGTACTACTTCTTGTATTTCCTCTTCCGACATATCCATAATCTTCACTGCATTTCGAGAAGGCATACTGATTTTTTCCGCTTTTTTTAGAGAATAGTTTCCATTTAATCCCACAAAAAATTGAACATAAGGACTTTGTAAGTTTATATTTATATCATCAAAACTGATATTTACTATATCATCATTTTCTTCATAATGATAAGAACAAGACATATTAAATGAATTATTTCCATCATCTAATATCGTAAAATCCATATAAAAGTCTTCTCCATCTTTATAATTAAAATAGGTTACATTTGTATTATAACCATATTCTGTGATATCCATGATAAATTTCATATTATCTGTCAGTTTATCTTTTCCCAATAAATAAAGACCTATCTCACCTTCTGTTTCCTCTGCTTCATTTTCAAATGGAATTTTTATACCTGCGATCTGTTTTTTATTATTGATAAAAAGAGTACATAGAAGAACTTCTTTCACGGTATTATCTACTTTTGCTTCTTCTACCATATCTTCTATTTCTTCTAAAAAGTCTTCCACTTCTTCTTTAGAAGTTAATGTTTCAAGCCATTCTAAAAACAGATCATTTTCTTTTATCATTTCTTCTAGACCATCTAAAAAAGAATTATAATCCTTTCTCTCCATAGATAATTGGACTACTTGCATTTCTTCTTCGTCTAATACTTCTTTTCCCTCTTTTGTGAACTCTATCAGCTCAAAATGCTCTGAAAATAGATCTGAAAACCCTTTTGTCAGTGATAACATCGCTTCTGCTGTTTTCTGCTGTTCTAATAATTCTTTTGGTGATATTTCATAACCTAAATCAGATGGTTCTAGCTGGAAAAATTTTTCATATAAATCTGGCAAGCCAAGATAATAAGTATCTCCGTCAAAATAAACCTCCAAATTTATATCATTCATATCGCTAAAGCCCACTCTTAGATTATTCCATACAATCTTTTGTGTTTGATCTATGGTACTGCCAAATCCAAATCGAATTGTTCCGAGCAAATCCTTATTCACGATTTCCTGTCCATATTCTTTTACAGATAATTCATCGATTAAAAAATTACATTCCTGTTTATATACATCATTATTTAAAATGTAATCTTTGATTTCATCTTCTTGAGATGTCAATGCACTGACAGTATTATGAAAAGCCTTTTTTACATACTTTCTTACGGAATCTTCTTTTATAAAAAGAGATACTACTAAATATAGCACTAATGCGACCAAAGCAGCTACTAAAATTCCTACTGCGATAATCGGTCCTTTTCCTTTCTTTTTTTCCTTTTCTTCTGGAATAGGATCATTGTATCCTGTTACTCCTCCATTAGAAAAATTGGAAAAAGAGGTATCTGAAAATTGTAAAATATCCTCTTCCTTTTCTTCTCTCTGTCCTTTTTCTTCTGTTTGTTCCTTTTCTCTTTCTTCTGTCTGCTGGGTATCACTTGTATTATGTATAGCATTTTCATTATTTTCTTCAGCAGATTCTTTTTTCAAACTCACTTTCGGTTTTGTTTCTTCTGGTTCTACTATTTCTCCACATTGAGGACAAATTTCCATATTATCCGAAAATTCTGTTCCACATCTCTTACAAATCATAAAACTCCTCCCTTCTACACTTCTATATCTTAATCTTATCTTTTTCCTTGATATATGTCAATAATCCAAATTATTCATTCAGCTGACACTCCAACGGCTAAAGCACGTTGGGTTCTTATATACATTCACTTCCAA
>CANRVK010000386.1 GCA_947643285.1 uncultured Eubacteriaceae bacterium | reverse complement strand
CGCGCTCTCGCTCCGTTCCAGACGTAACGGACACTAAATTCGCAGCCCCGCTTCTTGCGGAACTGCTCATTAAGTGCCGACGTCTTCCAAGGGGTTTCTTTTGGAATAGGTGCTTGCCTTAGCTACTCATTCGCTCTTCTGTCAAATAATATTTCTTTTTTATAACTTGAAATATTTTGTATAAAACATTTCAGAAACCTTTCTATTGAAAATCTATGTTTAAAAATCTAAATTTAACCTTTTAAACCTCGTGCCTGTCTATCCATATCTTCGATAACAATATCATAAACTTCACCTAAAGACGCACAATATTCCAGTACTTTCCATGGTTCATTTGTATGGAAATGAATTTTCACCAGTTCTTCATCTCCAACTGCCAATAAACAGTCTCCTTGAAAATTATTTTTAAAATATTCATTTATAATATCTTCACTGAGATTCTCACCCTCGATCAATAATTGTGTGTCATATCTAAATTCTAACATTACTTCATCCCCTTAATACCTTAATTTTTATTCTATTTTAATTTTCATTCTAAAAAACTTTTACTTCTCTATTATATGTAATATATGTGTTCCTAACTCACTGCTTCACAGAGATACGCCAGCGAAGGCAAGGAAGTATTCCATAAGAAGCCCCTTGGAAGACGTCGGCACTTAATGAGCAAACCCGCAAGAAGCGGGATTTGCGAATTTAGTGTCCGTTACGTCTGGAACGGAGCGAAAGCGCGGCTTCGCTGGAAATACTTCCTTGCCGTAGCGGAAACTCAATCCCCATAAATCTCCTTATCTATTTTTTATTTGCCGGTTCAATATTAATATTCTTCCCTTTTATCTTCACATCCTGCATCGCCTTTAAAACATCTTTTGCATATTCTCTAGGAACTTCTACAAATGTATATTTATCATACATATCTATCGAACCGACTAATTTTCCGGGCATTCCTGTTTCTCCTGCTACTGCTCCTAAAATATCCCCCGGTCTTACATTTTGCTTTTTCCCGATATTGATAAAGAGCCTCACCATTCCCTGTTCTGCCCCTGTATCTTTAAACTCTTCACTCATAATATCTTCTTGTGTTCCACTCTCTTTTCTCAACATCAATTTAAAAAATGCTGCTGCCATATCCAAAGCAGTAAAATCTTCTTCATTTAATTTTTCTTCTACCAAACTGATCATAGAAGTCAAGTCTTCTTCCTGTATCACATTTCTCACTTGTTCTAATAATTTTTCTACTTTTGTATTTGCGACATCATTTAAAGAAGGAATAGGCTGTAACAAAATTTTTGTCTTACAATATTTTTGAATATCTCGAAGTTTATATACTTCCTTTCCAATCACAAAGGAAAATGCTTTCCCTGTTCTTCCTGCTCTTCCTGTTCTCCCTATTCTATGGACATAATATTCTTCATCTTGTGGCAGATCATAATTGAATACAGCTTCTACATCATCTACATCAATCCCTCTTGCTGCTACATCTGTTGCCACTAAAATCTCTGTTTTTCCATTTCTAAAGCTATTCATAACTCTATCTCTCTGAGCCTGTTTTAAATCCCCATGAAGTCCTTCTGCAAAATATCCTCTTCCCTGTAAAGCTACTACTAATTCATCTACTTCCCGTTTCGTATTACAAAATACTAAAGATAATTTTGGGTCATAAACATCTAATAATCGGGATAGCACTTCTTCTTTATTTTTTGTTTTTACTTCATAATAATATTGTTCTATTTTAGGCACAGTTAATTCTTTTTTTACTACTTTTATCATCTGTGCATCTTTTTGATAGGTCTTTGTAATATCTAAAATGGGTTTTGGCATTGTTGCTGAAAACATAATAGTCTGGCGTTCTTCTGGAATCTCTTTTAAAATAGTTTCTATATCCTCTCGAAATCCCATATTAAGCATCTCATCTGCTTCATCTAAAATTATGGTATGCACTTCTTCAAATTTCACTGTCTTCCTTCTCATATGATCCATCACACGTCCGGGCGTTCCGATGATAATTTGTGTTCCTGCTTTCAGAGATCTGATCTGTTTTACAATATCCTGCCCTCCATAAATCGGAAGTACTTTTATTCCATGCATATATTTTGATAAATTTCTGATTTCCTCTGCCACCTGAATCGCTAATTCTCTTGTAGGACATAACACAACTGCCTGCAATTTTTTACTTTTAGGATTTATTTTTTGTAAAAGCGGAATACCAAATGCTGCTGTTTTTCCTGTTCCTGTCTGTGCCTGTCCTACAACATCAACTCCTGTCATCTCCATAGGAATCGCCTTTGCTTGAATAGGAGTTGCCTCCTCAAAGCCCATATCAGTAATTGCACGAAGAATAGGATCTACTATATTTAATTCATCAAATCTAACTGTTTCCATTATTTTCTCCTTCATCTTTCTTCTCTTTTATTTTTGCTTCCTTCTTCTATTCTTGCCCATTTATTGCACAAAAAACGCTCTTTTACTAAATAAAGAGCGTAAGTTTATATATATTCAGTTGATTTTAACAGTCATAGCCAAAAATCTTTTCTTTCTTAATAAAGAAATTGCTATACAATAGTTTCGACAAATACTCACAGACTTTGTCATGCTTAATCTAGTCAATATGAGCTAAGGAAGCTCTCACCTAAATATAAATCATTCATACCAAAAACGCTACGAGTTATATCATAGCAGAAAACCTTTTCCGCGTCAATGCACAATATTCAAGAATCTTCGGATATCTATTATAATTCAACCTTTTTATTCTATTATTACCATAAAGGTCTCATTTCAAAAGCAGAACCATCAACACCCAGCGGAGGCAAGAAAGTATTCCATAAGAAGCCCCTTGAAAGACGTCGGCACTTAATAAGCTGTTTCGCAAGAAGCGAAACGGCGAATTTAGTGTCCACTACGTCTGGAACGGAGCG
>CANRVK010000385.1 GCA_947643285.1 uncultured Eubacteriaceae bacterium | reverse complement strand
ACGTCTGGAACGGAGCGAAAGCGCGGCTTCGTTGGAATATTCCTTGCCGCAGCGCCCCTTTGTCAAAATGTTCTCAACTCACTTCCCCCAACTCAATCCCCTCCATTCCTTTTGTTTCCTTCTCTATTGGCTGAGATAACACCCCAGATTCCTCTTCCCCCTCCCCCATTTCAGGCAGACTCTCCGATATACTCTCCTCTATCGAACTCTCTGTTTCCTCTTGTTCTTCTTCCGTCGTAGTTTCCGTTTCCTCTTCTGTACTCGTTTCCATATTCTTAGAACTCTCTTCCAAAAGCTCCTCTCTTTCCTTCTCTAAATCTAAAAGCTCCATTTTCCTCCCAATTTCATCCACTTTATCATCATTTTTTAAAGAAGCATAAATATCCTTTGCAAATAAATAATACTTCTTCGCCATAAGAAAATCTTTCTGTTCGATACACCCCTGTGCTTCCAAAAGATATTCCTGAGCCTCTTTTTCCTTTTCCTTCTGTTCTTCTATCTTCTTATTCACAGCCTGCAGTTTCGTATTCACTGCCTCTTTTTGTATCTCATCTCCTAATTCTATATATTTCTTCAATGCAGTTGTATAATAAACCTTCGCACTATCATAATCCTGAGCAGCAAAAGCACTATCTCCCTGCGCCACAATACTAGCCCCTGCCGTCTGTTGTGCCGCTTCCTCCTGTACCTGCTTGTCCTTTTCTTCTATATCCTTTTTCTGATCTTCATATAACTTTTCCAACGCAGCTATCGCTGAATTTCTTCCCTCATCAAAATATATCTTCCCTGCTAATGCCTTTGCCTCTAAGTATTTTTCTTCCGCTTTTTCATATTGAAGATTTAACGCCAACGTATCCCCCAGAGAAATCAAATCATAAACAGACAAATAATCTGCGGTCAACTCCAACCCCTCCTCAATGTACTCCTTTCCCAAATTATCTGCATAACGAGAACGATTCGAAGCCTTTCGATAAGCCTGCTGCGCTTGGTCATATTTCTTCTCATCTAATTTTTCATCTGCCGATATCACACTTTCAATCAACTTTTTATAATTCTCTAATTCCTTTTTCATCTTTTTATCTTTCACTTTTTCTGCCAATTCTATCGCCTTATCCACCTCTTCCGACGCCCTGACATAATTATCTGATTGAATATATTCAATCGTACTCAAATACTTTTCATTCATCTCCTCTATATTTTTTCTTTTCTTATCATATCTGACATACAAAATAATACTCAATGTAATAACCACTGTTAAAATAGGAATGAGCATCATAATAATTTTTTTAATTTTCCTTTTTTTATTTGGATCTATATAAACTTTATTGACAAATATAGTGACAAATGTATATTTTTCTAAATTCTCTGGCTGTTTTGATAATAATAAATCTTCTATTGCATCCACCGTTTCTTGCGGCTCTGTCGTCGCATCTGCAAATGCATCTTTTAATTCCCCTTCATCTACATACTCCCAAATCCCTCTTGTATATAAAGCGATTACATCAGAATTACTTAACTTTATTTTTTTAGAAATAAAGGGATAAAATCCTTCTTTTTGCCCTAAATAACAATACAAATTATTTCTCTCTTCATGCTGTTCTAATTTATCCGCCTCTATTTTATGCGTCTGCACCATATCCGCACTCAAAGAAGTATCTTTCGACTGCTCCTTTAAAAAACCACTGCGGTACAGACGCAGGCGAGTATTCCCCGCCTGTCCATACCGCAGTTTTATATAATCTGTAACTATGACAGTAATAGAAACCTTTAACTTCATCTTACTTTTCGCATGAAGCAAAGCGTTATTTGCGGACTTCAGGCAAGCAGACAACCTTCTTTTGCTCATAGATGGCGCTTCTGTAAATGTAGAAATCACCGTATCGACTGCCAGTTTCGCCGCTATCGCATCAATGTTATCATCTATGCCATCTGCTACCACATAACAGGCAAATTGATCTAACTCCACAAAACCAAAAGAATCCGTATTTTTTAAATCTTTATTCGCTTCTGATGTAAATGCTGTCAAAAACTCTGCATTCTGTTTTCTCATGCCTTAACTCCTTTTTCTATCCCCAGCAAAATTACACTGGCATTATCTTTTTCTATTCCTTTTTCTTTATATTGATTGACCGCATCCATGAGTTGATATGCCTTTGTCTGACAATTCTCCCTATTCGATAAAATCTGTTCTATCTCCGCAAAAGGAAGCAATTCATACAGCCCATCGCTCATCACAACAACGATATCCCCTTTTTTTAAACCAACCGGCGTATCAAACAATTCAATATCCCGAAATCCGTCTTGTCCTATGTAATTAAAAAGCCTATGATTATCTAACAGAGTCAAAGCATCCTGTCTTGAAATTTTTCCTTCTTTAAAATATTCCTCTGCTAATGCATGAACCGTATGTCCTGTAGACATAGGAACTAAATCTCCCTTCCGATATACACATACCTTTACATTCCCCACCACCGCATAATATAAATAATTATCCCTTATCATCACACAACCTACACTAGCCGCCCCACGCCGTTCATTTTCTAAACATTTTAATATCTCGCGATTCGCACTGTGAAAAGCCTTCCGAAAATAATAAAGTGGATTATCAAATGCATTATATTCTTTAAATAACTCTATAAAAGTTTCCACCGCTATCCTGCTCGCGATTCTCCCTCCATATGCCTTCCCCATACCATCAGAAAGCACCCCTAACACTCCTGCCTCTGTTGTCATAGTATCCAAGTTATCCTCTTGTACCTCTCTTCCCCCAATCGTCATAGAACAACCAATATCAATCTCCTTTTGATTCCCTCTCCTCTTTCCCCTCGGATATAAATACATCTTTGTTATCTGTATCAAAATAACCGCACCGCACAAACATATCATAATAATATAAGGTGTGCTCATCCATAA
>CANRVK010000384.1 GCA_947643285.1 uncultured Eubacteriaceae bacterium | reverse complement strand
TAACCTCTCTCGAAACATCATATAATAACTAGGTTTTACAAACAACTTCTTGGAAATAGGTTTTATCACTTGAATAGGATACCTTTTAAATCCATAAGAAGCAGCTTCAAACATGGTTTTCCCATTAAATGCAATATATCTTGTATCTTGATTTAAAGTAGCTTCATCAAAGGAATTATTATGATCATATAATGGATGCAGACCAATCAACTCAAACGAATCATTATCGTAATAAAATCCCCAATTCTGCCCATGTCTATCTTGATTATTGATTAAATAATCTATCTGGCACATGAGCAGATAATCTTGTTGAAAAGTTTGAAACAATAAAGTATCAAATCTTTTCCCGACTCTGTTATAATATGCCTCCACTTCTTCCGCTGTAACAATACTATACTTATCTGTCGTCATACATTTACATTTTGTACACAGTAAATCACCTTCATAAGCCAATTCATATTTTAAATGATTTATATTAAAACAATCTAAAATATTTGATACACTAGCCTCTATTTTAGCTTCTAAATCACCATGAAAACCTGCTTTATATAAATAAAGACCATCTGCTTCTCTACGCCATGCTTTTGCATATGCACCATAAGTACTTAATTCTGGTGTAAAAAAATCTTTATTTTGAAACGAAAGAGAAGTTCCTTTTAAAGCTACATGAAACATAATATCGCATAATTTATTCGATTTTAAATCCATGTCTTTCCATCTCTTATCTTCCTTATCTCCACATATCCAATAGCAATCCAACACAGATATCCCCCTGCATGTTAAACATATCTTTGCCTTTACCTCATCTGTCTGTGCTTGACTGAAGCCATAAACATTCAATATCTTCTTTGCATGTTCTCGGTCAATAGAAAGAACCCGTGACGATAGCCAACTCGTGATTACAGCCCTGTTATGACCAAATAATCTTACCGCTTCCTTTAAACCACTATCCTCAATCTTCACTTCACTATATAAGTTTCCTCGTAGTTTCATAGGCAGCTTACATTCATTGAAAACTTTAACCTCTCCATTTATGCTGTTTTCTATCCATAGTATTCTTTCATCTTTAAACATCAAATACATTTCCTTAATCCCCGTCATATATCCATATCACATCAAATCAGCAATAGACAAAAGTCTTTTGCTTATACGGTGCTGCTAAGCGTTCCGATATAATAAAAGCCTTTTGCCTCTTCTAATTTTACAGATACAATCTTTCCAATTAATTCTTTCTTTCCCTCAAAATGAACTAAAATATTATTGCTCAATCTTCCTGTGACAAATCCTTTTTGATGTGTATTCTCTTCTTCTACTAACACCTTTTCTATCTTTCCAATATCCCTTCCTGTGAGTTCTGCTGATATTTTTTGAACTTCTGCCAACAGACAGTCGAATCTCTCCTTTATGATATCGTCTGGCACTTGATTTTCCATAGAAGCAGCAGGTGTTCCTGTTCTTTTAGAATAGATAAATGTAAATGCACTATCAAATCTCACTTTTCTTATCACATCTAATGTTTCTTCAAAATCTTCTTGTGTTTCTCCCGGAAATCCTACAATAATATCGGTAGTGAGTGAAATATCAGGAACAGCCCCTCTGATTTTTTTCACTAATTCCAAATATTGTTCTTTTGTGTAATGTCGATTCATCGCTTTTAAAATTCGGCTGCTGCCAGATTGTATCGGTAAATGGAGCTGTTTACATATTTTTTTGGATTCTTTCATCACCTCAATTAATTCATCGGATAGATCTTTCGGATGTGATGTCATAAAACGAATCCTTTCTAATCCCTCTATTTTTTCAATACGCTTTAATAATTCTGCAAAAGTGATAGAGTTTTCTAAATTTTTGCCATAAGAATTTACATTTTGCCCTAACAACATAATTTCTACTACACCATCTGCTACAAGATTTTCAATCTCATGAACAATATCTTCCGGTTTACGGCTTCTTTCTCTCCCTCTCACATAAGGTACAATACAATAACTACAAAAATTATTACATCCAAACATAATATTCACACCAGATTTAAAAGGATATTTTCTTTCATTCGGCAATTCTTCTACGATTTTATCTGTATCTTTCCAGATATCAATCGCCATTTTTTCACTGTTTAAATGAATATCAATGAGTTCTGCTAATTTATAGATATTATGTGTGCCAAATATGATATCCACAAAACGATAACTCTTTTTTATTTTTTCAACTACTTTTTCCTCCTGCATCATACACCCACAAAGCGCTATCTTCATATTCGGATTTTTCTTTTTTAAATTCTTTAGATAACCCAACCGACCATATACCTTCAAATTTGCATTTTCTCGCACCGTGCAAGTATTATAAATCACAAAATCCGCTTCCTCAGTATCCACCTGCTGATATCCAATCGCTTCTAATACTCCAATTAATTTTTCAGAATCTCTGGCATTCATCTGACAACCAAAAGTCTTTATGCAGCACAATAAAGGACGCCCTAATTCTTCCCTTTTTTTCTGAACATACTCTCGACATTTGGCGATAAAGTAGTATTGACGCTCTGGTTCTGTTTCAGGAGGGGCATTTGTAATATCAATTTTATTAAAATCTATCGTATAAAACATGAATATTTTCCTTTCTTTTTCTAAATTCTTTCCTTGACACTCCCCCATACCTAAAGACCTTAACTTGTTGTGCTATTTCACGTAAAAGCTAAAATTTATAAAGGTATAAAGATATTTCTTTTGAATTTTCTATTTCGCGCAAGTAAAAAATCCTATTTTATAAGGATTATTTCATTCAACTACCATAACAAGTTAATTTCCATAATAACCCAAAAAATAATCTTAACATTTCATATCTTATCGTAACACTCTCTTATCCAAAAGTAGAACAGCCAGCCAACCAGCGAAGGCAAGGAAGTATTCCATAAGAAGCCCCTTGGAAGACGTTGGTAC
>CANRVK010000383.1 GCA_947643285.1 uncultured Eubacteriaceae bacterium | reverse complement strand
CGAATTTAGTACCACTACGTCTGGAACGGAGCGAGAGCGCGACTTCGTTGGAATACTCCCCTGCCAGAGCGGAAAATTTCATTAAAAATGTGAATAGTAATATATTTTTTATGAAATTTAGAAAGATACGATTTACAAAGGGAAAGAATATTGCTATGATAATTAAAAAATAAAGGAATAGAAAAATGGAAAAACAAAAGGGTCATATTATAAAACAAGTTTTAGAAGGATCTATTGCAGAGGAATTGGAATTAGAAGCAGGGGATGCCCTGCTTTCTGTGAGTGGAGTGGAAATAGAAGATGTATTTGATTATCAATTTTTGATTCAGGATACCTATATTGAAGTGCTGGTGAGAAAAGTAAATGGGGAGGAATGGCTTTTAGAAATTGATAAGGATTATGAAGAAGATCTGGGAATTATATTTGAAAATGATTTAATGGACGAGTATCGATCTTGTAGAAATCATTGTATGTTTTGTTTTATTGATCAGATGCCAAAAGGGATGAGAGAAACTCTTTATTTTAAAGATGATGATTCTAGACTCTCTTTTTTGCAGGGGAACTATATTACACTGACGAATATGAAAGATAAGGATATTGAGAGGATTATTCGCTATCATTTAGCTCCTATTAATATTTCTGTGCATACCACAAATCCAGAATTGCGCTGCAAAATGCTTCATAATCGTTTTGCAGGAGAAACATTAAAACAAATTGATAGATTATTTGAGCATGAAATTTTGATGAATGGGCAAATTGTATTATGTAAGGGCATCAATGACGGAGAGGAATTAGAGAGAACGATTTCGGATTTGTCAAAATATTTGCCTCATATGCAAAGTCTTTCGATTGTGCCAGTGGGTTTGACAAAATATAGAGAGGGTTTGTATCCATTAGAGCCATTTGGGAAAGAAGATGCGAAAAAGGTTTTAGAAACTATTCACAGATGGCAGAAAAAATTATATGAACGATATGAAAATCATTTTGTACATGCGAGTGATGAATGGTATATTTTGGCGGAGCAGGAGATACCTTCCGCGAAGAATTATGATGGATATGTGCAGTTGGAAAATGGGGTCGGAATGATACGTTTGTTTCAGGACGAATTAGAAGAAGCGCTTAGAAAAGAACAGGGAGATGAAAGAGAGAGAAGGGTATCTATGGCTACAGGAGTGTTAGCATATCCTTATATAAAGAAAGGGATAGAGAAGATACAAAGAAAATTTCCAAATGTGGAGGTGAAGTTGTATCGAATCATCAATGAATTTTTTGGTGAGAGGATTACGGTAGCAGGTTTGATTACGGGGCAGGATTTGTTAAAACAATTAAAAGGAAAAGAACTGGAAAGTGTTTTGATTTTGCCTAGTGTTATGTTAAGGAGTGGAGAAGATATTTTTTTAGATGATATTACAGTGAATGATATAGAAAGGACTTTACAAGTCCCTGTAAATATTATAAAATCAAGCGGACAGGATTTTCTGAATGGAATTTTGCAAAGGAAAACAGAAAATAAAAAGGGAAGAAAAGGAGGGACATATGAATTATGAGTAAACCGATTGTAGCGATAGTAGGAAGACCTAATGTGGGAAAATCGACTCTGTTTAATGCGTTAGCAGGAGAGATGATTTCAATAGTAAAAGATACACCGGGGGTTACAAGAGATCGTATTTATGCAGATGTCACATGGTTGAATTATTCGTTTACTATGATTGATACAGGAGGAATAGAGCCAGATACAAAAGATATTATTTTAGCGCAGATGAGGGAGCAGGCGGAGATTGCGATTGCTACTGCAGATGTGATTATTTTTTTGGTGGATGTAAGACAAGGGCTGATTGATGCGGATGCAAAAGTGGCGGATATGTTACGGCGTTCTAAAAAGCCCATTATATTAGCAGTAAATAAAGTGGATAGTTTCAAAAAATATGAAGCAGATGTCTATGAGTTTTATAATCTGGGGATCGGAGAACCATTTCCGATTTCTTCTGCAGGGAAATTAGGATTTGGAGAATTATTAGATGAAGTGGTGAAACATTTTCCGGAAAAGGAAGAGGAAGAAGAAAAAGAGGAAAAACCGAAAGTAGCCATTATTGGAAAACCAAATGTAGGAAAATCTTCTATTATTAATAAAATTTTGGGTGAAAATCGTGTGATTGTGTCTGATGTAGCAGGGACGACGAGGGACGCAGTGGATACTCCTGTGATAAAAGATGGAAAAGAATATATTTTCATTGATACAGCAGGACTCAGAAGAAAGAGCAAAATAAAAGAAGAATTAGAACGTTATAGTGTGATACGGGCGGTTTCTGCTGTGGAAAGGGCAGATATCGTTGTGTTGGTGATCGATGCGACAGAAGGGGTGACAGAACAGGATGCGAAAATAGCTGGAATCGCGCATGAAAGAGGAAAAGGTGTGATTGTAGCTGTCAATAAGTGGGATGCGATTGAAAAAGATGATAAGACTATTTATGAACATACCAAGAAGTTAAAAGAAACTCTTTCTTATATGCAATATGCAGAATATTTATTTATTTCTGCACAGACAGGACAGAGAATTGCTAAATTGTTTGACTTGATAGATGTTGTGGTTCAGAATCATTCTATGAGAATTGCAACAGGAGTATTAAATGAAATTTTAATGGAAGCTGTAGCTTTACAGCAGCCGCCTTCTGATAAGGGGAAACGGCTGAAAATTTATTATATGACACAAGTTTCTGTAAAACCTCCCACATTTGTGGTTTTCGTAAATAATAAGGAATTGATGCATTTTTCTTATACGAGATATTTAGAAAATAAAATTCGAGAGGCATTTGGATTCCGTGGAACACCGCTTAGGTTTATTATACGGGAGAGAAAGGAAAGCGAATAAAATGGAACGAGTAATTTGTATCTTAATAGGATATATCTGTGGTTTGTTTCAAACAAGTTATTTATATGG
>CANRVK010000382.1 GCA_947643285.1 uncultured Eubacteriaceae bacterium | reverse complement strand
AAAGTGCAGGGGAAAGTCTGCCCTTTGGATTCCCCAGGTAAAGTTACACTATCATCCAATTGTGATACATTTGATTTTTATGCATATTCATGCTATCTTAGCAATAGTGGGAAATATCCGTTCGCAATGCAGGATTTTATGATGACACACGCCCATTATAAGGGGGAAGAAGGTTTCGGTAAAAGTTCATATAGTGATATGTTGGTTAAATTTGACTGGACTTCTGTCATAAAAAGTCTTATGAGTATGCAGTATCGGTGTGGAAATATAAAGGGATATTGGGATTATAGAAATTTTTACGATTTTTTGGAAGGGTAAAAATTTTATTTACATTTTTTTCAACTGTTTTTATTTAAGTATGATATATTTAGAAGTATTCTCATGCTCTTTAAATAAATATTATAAGCGATTGTAAAAATCATTATTTTAAAGTGTAAATTGGAGAAATAAACTAATAGTGGGAATTAGAAAAGGGTAGGGATTCAGGAGAGTCCCTACTTTTTTGTGTGAGAAATTAAACTTATAATTTGACAATGTTAGATAGAGTTGATGATATTCGATGAACTTGTAGTGATAGATGAAGAGAAGTATATCTTGTATATTTTTCAAACCTTATTGACAAATTTAATCTAATTGGTTAGACTATTAATATCTAATGGATTAGATTAAGGAGGAATGTGTTATGGTTACACCTAAAGTATTTGAAAGTGAGTATCGATTTTGCTTGATTTTATGGGAGCATGAACCCATTAAGAGCGGTGAGTTGGTTGCTTTATGCAAAGAAGAGTTAGGCTGGAAGAATTCAACTACTTATACAGTCATTAAGAGGCTGTCTGAGAGAGGTGTTTTGAAAAACGAGAAATCTATTGTTACATCACTGATTTCTAGAGATGAAGTACAGATAGCAGAGATTGATGAGTTGATTGAGAAAAAATTTGATGGTTCTCTTCCTTCTTTTATAGCCGCGTTTACGAAACATCCAAAAATGTCTGAACAGGAAATTGACGAAATACAGCGAATGATTGATAGGTTTAGAAAGGAAGATGTGAAATGATAGTTTTGTTTTTAAAAATCGTTAATATGAGTATTGCAGCAAGTTACCTTGTATTGGTTGTGATACTGTTGCGCATTATCTTTAAGAAAGCTTCTAAATGTATCAATGTACTGCTTTGGAGTATGGTTGCGCTGCGGTTATTGTGCCCATTTACGATTGAAAGTTCATTTAGTCTGATTCCGAGCAATGAAACAATCAAACCTACCATTATGACAGAAACTATGCCTTCGCTTCATACCGGAATTCCTGTGCTAAACCGTGTTGTAAATCCTATAATACAAGGAGCGTTTTCTCCTTCCCTCGGTTCAAGTGCAAATCCTCTGCAAATTTGGATTCCAGTGTTAACATCAATCTGGGTTATAGGCGTTGTGTTGTTGATTTTTTATGTGTTTATCAGTTTTATAAGGTTGCGTAAAAAGGTAGAAACTGCTGTTCTTGTCAGAGATAATATCTTTAAAAGTGAAAATGTATCATCTCCATTTGTATTTGGGATTCTACAGCCAAAGATTTATTTGCCTTTTAAAGTGGAAACGCAAAATCTTAGGTATATCATCGCGCATGAGCAAGCACATATTCAACATAAAGATCACTGGTGGAAACTGCTAGGGTTTTTATTTCTTGCTGTCTATTGGTTCAATCCTTTAATGTGGATTTCGTATCTACTTTTATGCAAAGATATTGAGCTGGCTTGTGATGAATATGTTACACGACAGTATGATAGTAAGGAGAGAGCTGATTATGCACAGGCTTTGCTGACTTTCAGTATTTCTCACCATAAGATTGCTGCTCATCCGCTGGCTTTTGGAGAAGTTGGTGTCAAAGAGAGGGTGAAATTGGTGTTAAACTATAAAAAGCCAGCTTTTTGGGGAATTATAGTGGCAATGATTATCTGTGTAATGGTTGTCATCTGCTTTTTGACAGATCCAATAAATAAAAAGACGACAGAGATTGTTTTTCCAGCATACAAAATAGAAAATTCAGATAATATACCGATTATTGACCAGATAAATGATACTAGCCCTTTTAAAGTCTTTCTTGATCTGCCAGATGGTTGGGTGATTCAGCAGCGTGATGAGATAGAAGAAACTATTGTTCCTGGAGAATTTTTTTCTGTGCTATATTTGTATCATGAAGACAAGTTGATGGGGACTATTGGTTTTAATAAATTTAAGGCTGACACAGAGGAAATGCCAAAAGAGATGTTCAAAATGATATTTTATCAAGCAATGTGGTCTACCTTGAGTTTTGGGTCTTTCTACCAGTGGGAACATTATACATCTGTGAAAAGCTGGGGAACTGGAGAAGTGGGGATTGCGGATATCACTTATTCTGAGCCTAACGATTTAAAAGTAGATGCTAAAGCTGAGGCAGCACAATTGGAAACGATAGGAATTTTGGCATATGATACAGAAATTAAGGCATTTGTAGGAATTGCTTTTCAGCCAGATGTTGTCAGTCGAGAACAGGCAGAGGCTATAGCACAGACTTTGCAAATGGAACTTTTAAATAAAAATGAGGAGGGCAGTGATATGAAAGCATTTAGAATAATGAAACAATAGGAAAATGCTATGATAACAGTAAAAAAGGATAAGATTTGGAAAGATTTTATCTAAGAGATAGGAAAATCAGGTGATATGACACTAAAATATCATAAGGGGGAAATGTTATTTTTTTTTATTTCTTATAAATTTAAAAGGAAAGGATGATAGAATAAAAAGTCTACAAGAATTTTACATAAAATACATTTTATTATCATTTAAAGGTTTATTGCTGTTTGAAAAAATTGGCGAATGGTTCGCACAGGAACGAAGCATTCCAACGAAACCGCGCTTTCGTTCCGTTCCAGACGTAACGGTACTAAATTCGCAGCCCCGCTTCTTGCGGAACTGCT
>CANRVK010000381.1 GCA_947643285.1 uncultured Eubacteriaceae bacterium | reverse complement strand
GGAACGGAGCGAAAGCGCGGCTTCGTTGGAATACTTCCTTGCCGGAGCGCCCCCTTTTTCACCTTCCCAATCCCCCATATCAATTCCAATATATTCCATCTGCACGAAAAATTAACCCCAAATTCATCTTTTGAATTTGCTGAGTAACTTATTCTACTATTTTTTATAACATCGGCAACTTTCTAGAACATGCGATTGCTAATGCTCCTGCCCCAATATGGCACGCTACACTCAAAGAAAGTGGATCGATATGAATTTCAAATCCCGGAAATGCTTCTTGTAGTTCTTTCAGCCAAATCTCCGCTTCTTCTTTACTTCCTGTATAAGCCGCTTCCAAATACATTCTATCTGGCGTATTATCTGGAGCGAATCTCGTACTAAAATCCTTTTTCATCGCCTCTATCATAATTTTCTTCGCTTGCTTCTTTCCCCTTGTCTTTGCATAAGCATCCAATTTATCTCCTTGAATCTGAAGAACAGGCTTAATATTTAATATCGTTCCAAGCGTTGCTGCCGCTGGTGTAATTCTGCCGCCTCTCTTTAAATATTTCAGCGTTTCTAATGTGATATAAATACTCGATTCCTTTTTATTTTCCTCTAAAATCTCCTTAATTTCCTCTCCCGTTTTCCCCAGTTTCACTAATGATAAGGCATCTAATACAGACTGCCTCTGTGTGACAGAAACCCTTTGATTATCCACTACAAACACTTTTCCCTCATAATCCTGTGCCAACATAGCTGCAGTATGACAGGAACTACTCAATCCGCTCGACATCGGGATATGCACAATTTCATCATATTTTTCTAACAACTCGTCCCATAATCCTGTCACATCAGCAGGGGAAGGCTGAGAAGTAGAAATTTCCCCTTCTTTTTCCAATCTCTGATAAAATTCCTGCTGAGAAAGTGTAATTCCCTCATAATATAACTTATCACTAATAAAAAAAGGCATAGGAAGTACAGCAATTCCTAATTCTTTTCCCTGTTCTTGAGTAATACCACTATTACTGTCTGTTACAATTCCAACTTGTTTCATCACCACATTCTCCTCACACTCTATATTTTTCTTTTCTCATTTCCATTCCCTCATCTAACCCAAAATATATTCCTAATTATATTTTCCCTTTTATATCTGAAATAATCTTGTAGCAATAGAAAAATATACTAAAATAGACCCTGTATCCACCAATGTAGTGATCAGAGGCGCTGCCATAATCGCTGGGTCTAATCCACATTTTTTAGCCAATAAAGGAAGCATACACCCTATCATTTTTGCCATGATAACAGTAGAAATCAAAGATAAACCAATTAAAACCGATAATTGTATATTTTGATACATAATCATAATGCGAACTGCATTTACAATCGCTAATACTACACTCACTATCAATGAAATACGAAATTCTTTGAATAAAACCCGAAAAAAATCTTTAAATCGGATTTCATCTACTGCCAAACCACGAATGATCAAAGTAGAACTCTGTGAACCACAATTTCCCCCCGTATCCATGAGCATAGGAATAAAAGATACTAAAATAGGCACAGCAGAAAAAGCCTCTTCATAATGAGTAATAATCATACCTGTAAATGTAGCAGAAAGCATTAAAATCAATAACCAGACAATACGATTTTTCGCGTGCTGAAATACACCTGTCCCGAAATACGTATCATCACTTGGACTGACCGCCATCATTCTGCTGATATCCTCTGTTGTTTCATCTTCCATTACTTCCATCGCATCATCTACTGTCACAATCCCCACAATACAATGTTCTCTATCCACCACAGGCAGAGCTAACAGCCCATACTTTCCAATTAATTTCGCCGCTTCTTCCTTATCATCTGTCGTAGTCACACTGATGACATGAGATTCCATAATTTCTTCCATAGTCTTCTCATCATCTGATATCAAAAGATCCTTTGCTGAAACTGTACCAATCAGCTTCTTCCCTTCAATTACATAACAAGTATAAATAGTTTCACTGTCAATTCCCACCCTTTTTAACTTCTTAATGGCATCATTGACTGTCATAGTCTTTTTAAAATCCACATATTCCACTGTCATAATGCTGCCAACACTATCCTTCGGATAATTTAACAATGTATTTAACATAGATCTCTTTTGAGAATCTGTATTCAATAAAATTCTCTCTACCACATTTGCCGGCATTTCCTCTAACAAGTCAGCCGTATCATCCAAATATAATTCATCTAATACATCTTTTAACTCCCTCTCTGTAAATGCTTCTATCAGTAATTTCTGAAATTTAGCATCCAAATGAGTGAATGTTTCTGCCGCTTCTTCCTTTTTCATCAGCCGAAATACTAAAATCATCTCTCGCTCCGGCAATTCTTCTAAAAATTGTGCGATATCCACTTCATTCATATCATTTAAAACTTCTTTTATTTCTTTGAAATTCCTTTTTTCTATCAGTTCTAAAATCATCTTTTCTGTCATCTTATGCTCTCCTTTTGTACTTCTATTATTTAGTATATCCAAAGAGCAAAACATAAAGCCTTTATCCCTAGCCTTTTCGTTAAAAACCACAAAAAAGTTTCTGCATATCCTTTCTATGCAGAGCTATTTCTTCTCTATCTATTCCAAAACAGGCATGGCAAGAGAACGAATACGGGTCTGCCTCTATGTTTTGCTTATCACTTCCAGATTCCATTCTCTCACCTTCCTCTCTCTTTCCACCTTTATCAAAACTACTATCTAAATCCATTTCACTACACACTTACCCCATTCTCCCACCGATGAGGCTAGTCATCAATATTTCACATATAAATAGATTATAACAAGAAATTTATATTATGGCAATCGTTAGTTTTGTAGGATTATAACCATATTCTTTTAAATCCTATATTCTATCTTTCATATCTCTATAGGACGGATCGCAAAGGCAAGAACCTATTCCAACGAAGCCGCGCTCCCGCTCCGTTCCAGACGTAGCGGTACTAA
>CANRVK010000380.1 GCA_947643285.1 uncultured Eubacteriaceae bacterium | reverse complement strand
CACATAACTCTCTTGTTATTTCATTCGGATACTAGATGACTAGAATACTATCCTTTTTATCATAATTAATTTTACTCTTCTCTGAATTTATACAATCAACCTGTTTCCATAACATGTTTAATAATTATTTTTCTAATTATCACGTCTATCCTAGAGCTAATGGCTTTTTAGATTTTCTTCGTATCTTTAGATTAACTCTATCACTTCATATACAGGAAAAGAAATAAAATATATCTTTTAGAGGGGATATAAATATCTATATTTTATCACTAAATATTTTCAAATGCGATTATTATCCACTCATCCACAACATCCCAAAAATTGATATGATAATCTGGTTCACAATCATCAAACCATACAACACTTATATCTTCTTCTTGTTCCTTTATATCAATTGCCACATATCCGCCACCGCCACTACAAAAAAAGCCAAAGGTGGTTTTAAAATTAATCTCAGGCGGATTTTCTAATTCTTCTACTATGCCCCATTCATAATCATCAAAATACATGACTTCATTTAATTCCACTAATCCAGAATGACTAGAATAAGTATAAAAACCATTATGGACATTCGTATAAAAATTAATAATAGATTTCGGGATTTTATTCCAATTCTGTTTTAAAATTATATTTTCACTAAAATCAATCGTTAAAATACCTTCATAATAGAAAATTTCTTCTTTATATTTTATTTCATATAAAATAGCTATTTTTCCATGATATGTAATGAAATCAACCTCTAGTAAATTCTCTTCCAGATAGTGTATCGTTTTCTTCAACTCTTTTGAAACATACGTTTTCCAGATGTTTAAAGTTTTCTCTATTCTTTTTTCTCTATCCTTCTCTTGAAAGACAGAACGCCATTTTTCTGGTATATAAGATAAATAATCGTTGAATTCATCTGTTTCAATTATTTTAACATTTTTATTATAGATTTGTAAAAATTCAAATGTATTCTTCATTTCTAGTTTCTCCTTTTCATTCCTCTGATTGCAAAAGTCGAAATTTACACTTTCACTCACTTTTCATATGACATCGAAAAATATCACTTTATCACACAGTCATTCATATAACTAAGGTAATAGTTATACGAAATATCAATGATACGATACACTAGCACAACAGATTAAATTATTCATTCTAACACTAACCAAAAATTATCTTCATCATATTCTTTTACCTGTGCAATCAAAGTTTCATTAATCAATACCTTTTTACTGCCTTTATAAACCGCAACATAATCTTCTCCTTTCATAATCATTCCTTGTGGATAAAAATATCTACCACATCCTTCTATTTTTTGTCCTATAGAATATCTTTGTTTTATTTTGAACCATTCTTCATAATATGGTTTTAAAGCTGATAGCCATTTCCTTTCAAATTCATCTTTTTCTATCTCTTTATAACTCCCATCTAACTCATCAATATAAATCATTCCTTCTGCAAGGCAATCTTCTCGACATGAAATATGTATTTTTAAATTTTCATCAACAATTACTTGCCTCATAGCAAATAATTGTTCATCTATCTCTAACCAAAATTCCTCATTTTCAAAATATATTAATAAATATTTCATTAGAAATCTCCTTTACTTTTTTCCTTCCACGCTTTTGGAGGATAATATACGAATCAAGTTATCCAGCCTATCATAGAATTTATGGATTTCATTTCCTTAGATAAGAAAAACCAAGAATAACCTTTACTCATTATCTGCCAGTTTTCCTTTTCTTTTTGGAAAAGAAGCTGCTACCCTGTCATGATATCCTTTTCTTGTTTATCGATAAGTAGAGTGTCCTAATCGCAGATTTTCTTTCGTTGATAGAAACTTCATATCATTATCAGTATCCTTGTCATTGCTATCGCCGAATGGACATAACAGATAGATGATTCCATATTTCTTATAGATCTCGATTCGTTTTTCTTTATAACAGATATAAATGCTATATTCTTTTTGGCTTTGTTCCTTCTTTAGTCTTAAAAATAGTTCAATATCTCCCTCATCCAGTTTGATTCTACTTACCCCGAACAAATACACTCCATTGATACAAAGTGGAACACTTCCTACCTCCTCCTCAAAAATAATTTCTAAATAAGAATATATTTTTCCATAGAAAAGAATTCGTTCTATATTTTTTTTATAATCCCTTGTCCGTATTTTGATCCGCACTCTTAAACTTCCTTCTCGTTTCGGTAACACTTTTAATTCATAGTCCTTTTTTTCCTTTCCTTTCTCTACCTTACTATGAAACCATATCGCATGTATATCTACCACATTCAAGTATGGTTGGTTTATCCATGTGATCAAAAATTCTAACTGTATCTGTTTCGGTAAATAAAATATCCCTACCAAAAAATCATGACTATAAATTTTTATCTTTTTTCCATCTTTTTTCATATCCGATATATACCATAGATTAATGAAATTGATGGCAAAGTTAACTCCTCCCTTGTTCTGAAATTCATTTTTCTCTAGGGTAAATGTTGGTAATATTTTCTTTTTTTCTCCAATAGCAAAACTTCTTGTTACCTTAACAGAACGTGGTTTCGGATCACAAAAAAAATCTGTAAAAAGCTGCTTATATTCTTCTAAAACGGCTATAAACTTTTTCTTTTCTTTCATGGTTTTTCCCATTCCTTTCTTGACTATCATACTCATATCGTTTTTTTATCTCGGCTTCTTCGTCACAGACATACTTCTTACTCTCTTTCTTCTTTCTGCTTACCTCTTTCCTTCCTCTTCTATTCTCTTGATTCCATGCTTTCCGCAATCCTATCTGATCAAGTTATCTCATCGATTCTTGATCTAATGGCTTTTTAGAATTTATAAAAAAATCTCCTTTTTCTTTTTTATCTGAAAAAGGGGATTTTCTATTTTTCCTATTCTTCTAACAAAAATTTTTCTTTGTATTTTTTTCTTGCTAGATTACCTTTTCTTATTTATTGATAAACAGAATGTCCTACATATAAATTTTCTTTATTCGATATCGG
>CANRVK010000379.1 GCA_947643285.1 uncultured Eubacteriaceae bacterium | reverse complement strand
AGCATGATTGTTTTTAATGTTTATGCGTATAGTTGAAAGTTTTGTGGGGATATATTATGGTTTTCTCCCATGCTTCTTTTTACGAGGATATGTCAAAAAAATTGAGGGAGTTTAAAAGAAATAAGAGTAAGATTGAAAAAGATTGTTCTTATATTATCGGATTTACTAAGGAAAGAATTGAAAAATAGATACTGTAGTTTGAAGAATATAAGGCATGAAATTATTACATAGGGTATACTCCCCCTATTAATTTAGGAACTATAAATCCATAAGTCCAGATAGTAAGTGCATAATAAGAAAGGAGTGTGCTTACTATGATGAAAGACACGATAGAGATTGATGATTTTGGTAAAAAGATTGAATTTAAGGCAAGGAGGATTCAGTTACCATCTAATGAAGAAAAATTACGTTTATATGTAATTAAAGATGGTGAGGAAATTTTGGTTTTGGAAGAATTTCTATCCAATATTGCAAAAAGGATTAGGCGGATAATCAATTTTGGCATAACTACTAATCCAATAATAGAGAATGATTTGTTGGATGAAATTTATAGGAATTATAGAGAATTTCCAGTTGTAAGGTATCTGAAGGAAATTGGGTATCAGTATGATAATACTGAAAATATTATTGGCTATTCTTGCGGAAGATATATTAAAAAGAATAGTTCTATTGAGGAAATAATTCAAGATAAGAATATGCCAAAAGCAAAAGGAGAAGCAGGAAAGACAATCATTAATAATTATATGAAAAATAATGTAATTCGGCAGGCTATATTGCTCCATCAGTTAGCAGCACCCATTAATGGATTGTTTAATCAGTGCTCATTAATGGCTCTTGTCGGTCCATCTTCTTATGGAAAGACAACTTTGGCAAAATTAGCACAGAGTTTTTTTGGTGATACGAAATGTCAAAAAAATAATTATGTGTTAAATGCCACAGTAAGTGGAGCAGAGGAAGCTTTAGCAGGCATAAATGGCTATGCTGTGCTGTTTGATGATGATGGTATGGTAACTATGGATAAGTCATTCAAATGGCAGGAGGCTATATTTAGGTTAGAAGGGGGGATCATTAGACTTCGGCATGAGAAGAAGGGAAGAAAAGATGAAGATATTGCTAATGAAAATTTCTGTGTAAATATATTGTTTACGGCAGAAAATAGCATATTGGATTCTGTGGATAGCAGAAGAAAGGGGGCAAATGCCAGGTTAATAGAAATAGAAATCGGCAAAGAAAATAAAAATATGCTGTTTGATACATATGGACAGTGTAAACAAATAGAAATGTTTTTTCAAAATAATTACGGAAACATTGTCCCGTTAATTATGCAGAAAATATTTTCTATTGGAATAGAAAATGTAAAGAATATGGTGTTAAGAAAGGAGGAAGAAATCGCAAATAGATTAGAAACAAAAGAAAATATTGTAAAGAGATATTTTCGACAATTTGCAATCATGGAAGTTACTGCTGAGATTGCAAAAAAGATTGGTTTGGATTTTGATAAGGAATCAATAACAGATTTCTTAAAAAGTACTATCGAGCAATCGTTATCTAAACCAGAAAAAGAAGATAGTGAGGAATTTTTTGCTATTTTTCAGAATGAAGTGATTGCTTCGGCAATAAAGAAAAACCGCAAAAAAGATGATGGTACATATCTTCTTTGCGGCGAGGAAATCAAAGAAATAATAGACAGTTTATTAATAAGATTTCCTCAAAATAAAATCAATACTCCTAATTTGCTAATCAAACAATTAGCAGAAAATGGAGTGATTAAAAGAGTCAGAGGAAATTTAAGCGCTATTCATACATATGAAAAAGAGTCTATAAGAGCATATTGTATAGTTGCAGGAAAGGAGGAAAAATTAAGTGATTAGTACAATAGCAGCATATCCAGGAGGGAAACATACATTAGCTCCATTATTGGTTAGATTTATGCCTAATCTATCAAGGAATATTTCAGGTTTTGGCGGCATGGCAAATGAAATACTTGCCATGCCACAACGAAAGATCAGAATATATAATGACAAAGATAAGGATTTATGTATTCTTCTTTCTTGTTTTGCAAAAGAAGAAACTAGGGTGAAACTTTTTCATGAAATTTTAAAATATGAATATTGCAAAGAGAATTTCATGGAACTAAAAGCCAAAACATCCTCTGGTTACTATGGACAGGTAGAGATTTGGGTTTATGCGGCTTGGGTATGGTACACTTTATTAGTAAGCAGAGATGGAGGCAGAGAAGCATATAGCAAAGATAAAGATATGGAAATGGGGAAAAATTTCCAGTACCGTATAATGGGAAAGAAATGGGATTTAATGAGGTTGGAAGGAATTGGAGTTTGGAATAAAGATATATATGATTTAATTGAAGAAGAAATTCAAAATCCAGATGGAAACCAAACTTTTTATTTCCTCGATAGCCCCTATTATGGAAATAAAGCAAGCTATAAGTACAATATGGTTTCAGATTTTGACCATAATTTATATTGCAAATCGCTTGTAAAATTAAAAGGTGCTATTATGGTATGCGGATATGATAACAATAACTTATATGATGAAATCCTTGTTAAGAAACATGGATTTAAGAAGATAAAACTCGGCTTATATGCGGTAACGATGGGATATCATCAAAGGGGAGAAAAATGTAAACTTGAAACGGAATGTATATGGATAAATTATTGATATTGAAAATAAAAATAGTCAGTCAGTTCATGGCTGGCTATTTTTATTTTCAAAAGAGAAGGAAGTTTTTCATAAGGAATAGGAAGATTTGAAAAAAATAGGAAGTTTGGAATAGAGATGCCATATATCTGCTTTTTAAGCACTATGTTTTTGCAAAAAACGCAGGAACTACGTTTTGGATCATTTCCATAGGGGGAGATACTCAATTTTTTTAAAATTGTAGTATGAGAAAAGCAGGTGGAAAGATCGATGAGAAAGGAAGAAATAAAAAATGGATTAGGAAGTACAGAGAAAAATGAGAAAGGTCAACATGATAATA
>CANRVK010000378.1 GCA_947643285.1 uncultured Eubacteriaceae bacterium | reverse complement strand
ACCGCTTTCGCCTTGGCGGCTTAGAAGCGGGGGACTTCCTTGATGAGGTTAAATATTTCTTATTTCATCAATTTTTTCATGGTTTCACATAACTCATCAATAACCGTTTCGTCCCCATTTTTTACACTCTCTACCACACAGCTTTTAATATGATTTCCTAAAAGTTCTTTATTAAAACTATTTAATGCCGACTGAATCGCAGATATCTGTGTTAAAATATCTACACAATACCGCTCTTCTTCCAGCATTGCTTTCACCCCTCTCACCTGCCCTTCTATTCGATTCAAACGATTAATTAAAGATTTTAATTCTTGTTCATCCCGATGTGTTATCTTATTGCAATTACATTCCATTTTTTTCTCCTTTTTATTGTCAAATACCTAACCAAAAACACTAATATCAAATTTAAAATACCATAAGCAGTAAGGTATTTCACTTTTATAACAGCATGTATCTATCTATTTATATCTAATTTTAAATTTCTAAGGCGTAAAGCATTTCCCACTACGGATACAGAGCTAAAAGACATCGCGAGTCCTGCTACCATTGGATTTAACAACGGTCCTCCAAATAAATATAAAAGTCCTGCTGCCACCGGGATTCCCAAGCTATTATAGAAAAATGCCCAAAATAGATTCTGTTTAATATTTCGTATTGTTCCTTTACTTAACACAACTGCTTTGGGCACATCTCTCAGATCAGATTTCATTAAAACAATATCCGCAGATTCTAATGCGATATCGCTTCCATTTCCTATCGCACATCCGATATCTGCCTGTACTAATGCAGGAGCATCATTAATTCCATCTCCCACCATCATCACAATTTTACCCTCTTTTTGTAACTTTTCCACTACTGAAGCCTTATCTTGTGGGAGAACTTCTGCAATCACTTTATCCACTCCCGCTTGTTTTCCAATATAATCTGCGGTTTTTTTATTATCTCCTGTCAGCATAATAGCTTCCATTCCCAGCTTTTTCACTTGTTCTATCGCTTCTTTACTCGTATTTTTTATCGTATCTGCTACTCCTAAAATAGCCATAATCTCTCCCTCTATCGATAATAACATAGGAGTTTCTCCTTGAGAAGCCATTTCTTGTGCTTTTTCTATCCATTCTTGTTGGCTTTTGCCTTTTTCTTCTATCAATCTCTGATTTCCTATCACGATTTCCTTTTTCTCTATCACAGCTTCAATCCCTTTTCCTGTTACACTTTTAAATTCTTCCACAGGATAAAATGGCACATTTCTTTCTTCTGCCCCTTTCACAATCGCTTGTGCCAGAGGATGTTCTGACTGTTTTTCCGCAGAAGCGGCAAATGACAACAATTCCTCTTCTGTATATTTTGTATTCGCTAATTTCACCAAATGAATTAATTTCGGTTTTCCTTCTGTGATTGTACCAGTTTTATCAAAAACTATCGTATTTACTTTATGTGTAATTTCCAGAGCTTCTCCACTTTTTATCAAAATTCCATGATTCGCTCCAAGCCCTGTCCCTACCATAATAGCAGTCGGGGTTGCCAACCCTAAAGCACACGGACAAGCGATGACCAAAACAGAAACAAATATTTTTAATACAAATGCTAAATCATGACCAGTAAAAAACCATAAAAGAGAAACTACAAATGCAATGATCATAACCGTAGGAACAAAATATCCTGCAACAATATCTGCCATTTTAGAAATAGGTGCTTTCTTTCCCTGTGCATCTTCCATCATTTTTACAATCTGTGCTAATGTAGTATCTTCCCCTACTCTAGAAACTTCTACTTCTAATGCACCATTATAATTTATGCTCCCTCCGATGACCATATCTCCAATATTTTTTTCAACGGGAACACTCTCTCCTGTAAGCATGGATTCATCTATACTACTGTTTCCTGCTGTGACCTTTCCATCTAACGCAACTTTACTGCCGGGTTTTATTAAAATATGATCTCCCACTTTAATCTGCTCCACAGGAACTTCTATCTGTTTTTCTCCTTTTAATAAAATAGCTGTATCTGGCGCTAATTCCATCAATTTCCGAACCGCTTCTGATGTCTTTCCCTTACTGCGGCTTTCCATATATTTTCCCAACATAATCAAAGTCACTACAACTGCTGCTGATTCATAATATAAATGGTGTACTGCATCTTCTGAACTCAGTATAGAAACTGTCATAAAAAGACTATATAAAAATGCGCTTCCTGTGCCGATTGCCACTAAAGAATCCATATTTGGATTCCCTTTTAGAAGGGATTTTATCCCATTGATATAAAACCGCTTTCCATTCCACAAAATCGGCAATGTCAAAATAAGCTGAGCTAATGCATATCCAAGCGGATTATGGTGCATATCAATTATCCGGGGCAGCGGCATAGGAAATGGCATCATATGTCCCATAGAAATATAAAGTAATGGTATGGCAAAACAAATGGAAATGATAAGACGCTGCTTTTCCTTTTTTAAGTTCTCTTCTTTCTCTTTCCAAACTTCTCTCTCATCTTTTGCTTCCTCTTTTCTATATAAATTTGCATGAAACCCTGCCTTTTCTACCTTTTCACAGATGAGTTCTGGATTCACTTGTTTCTCATCATAAGTGATTACCATTTTTGCAGTCGTGAGATTGACATTGCTTTCTTCCACTCCCGGAAGCTTTCTTGTCACACGTTCCACTGCGGAACTACATGCTGCACAAGACATTCCTTGAATATCATATGTTTCTGTTTTCATTTCTATCACTCCTATCTCATATACCCATGTAGGGTATTACTTCTCAATACCTATATAGGGTATCTCTTTTTTTTTATTTTGTCAAGGGTTTTTTCGATCTTTTTAAAATTAATGAAAATACTGATTTTTGATAATAATAAAAAAAGAGATAAGAAATTATAGAAAAACGAAACAAAAAAACTAGAAAAATTAAGAAATATATTTTGACCAACGGGTCGCTCCGGAAAGAAATGTTCCAACGAAGTCGCGCTTTCGCTCCGTTCCAGACGTAGCGGTACTAAATTCGCAGCCCCTAACGGA
>CANRVK010000377.1 GCA_947643285.1 uncultured Eubacteriaceae bacterium | reverse complement strand
ACATAAAAAAAGAGGCAGAAACCGCCAACTATTCGCCAGTTTTCCGCCACTTGATATATTTATATTATATCAAATCATAACTATTATATTGTTTTAATATCTGTTTGTTAAATAATCTATTTAAATTAGACTGGGTTTTAATGTCTATTTTAATTCTCTGTCTATTAGCAGCCGTTTTATATCAATTTACGGAAATATTTGAAAAAAAATATGGAAATGCAAAACACTAAAAATCAAAATAACACATAATATAAAACATAATAAATGCCTTTTGATAAAAGCTGCCATATTCTTATAAATATATGGCAGCCTATCTTACAATCTTATTTCTTTTCTCTCAAATATTTTCTAATTTTATTGTATATGTTACATATTCTCTATCCAAATAATACCCTAATTTCTGAGCTAAATTCACAAAATTTTATAAGAGTTCTTTCCTTCCCATCCTTCCATCTAAAAGCCAAAAGGACTCCCCATGAACTCATACAAAAATCTAAAATCTATCCTATTTCTCATTTCTCCCACAGCATTTTTTATATTTCTTTCCACTGCCACATGGACATGGATCATTTGGATAAACTTTATTTTCTTTTATTACTGTATTAGATTTCTTTTGTTCTTTATAAAGTTCTTTTCTTCTCTCTTTTGGCAATAATTCTTCCCACATCGGCAGTGTATATAACCATTCTGCCTTTGCCTCTACCATATTATAATATAACTTTTCTTTATCATATCCTAAATTCACCACTGTATCTTCTGTCATTTCTTCAATGGGATTAGGGCTGATTAAGCTGTCATTGATTCCATCTAAGAATCCCACCATGATATTAAGTTCACAGCCATACCTCTGTGCTAATTCCTTCACTGTCCCTTTTACTACTTCTTCTGGTTTTGAAAGGATTCTCTCATAAATTCCTTTTTCAATCTGAAAATAATTAGTCCAAAACTCAGTGCTCTCTTTTTCGCTTACCTCTTCTGAATATGCCTGCTTTCTCCAGATCTCTAATAATGTCATCTTTTAATTCCCTCTTTCTATTTCCTAAAATTTTTTTATAGTGGTGTATAAAACAATTTATCCCGTCAATACTAAAGTTAATCCCTCTATCGTACTACAAACGGTGACTGTTTCCTATGGATTCCCCCTCCAATCAAAAACTCTCACTTATAAAAGCAGTGCGGGAGGGACTACGAAAGAGAAAGAAATACTTATCCTCCCCTTAATAGCCAGATTATACAAAACAGCAGAATAAACCTGCCCTTTTGTATAATCTGGTTTTTTATCTTAAAACAATCTCTTTTTCTAATAAATTCACTTTATTTTATAAATTTTTTTAGGGAGTAACTTGTTTTATGTCTTGTTTCTACATTTTTATTCATTTACAGATAAATCCAACTAATTTTATCATACAAATGATATAAAGTAAAGGGAATTTATTATTAAATCAAAAAACTTGTTACAGTTCAGTTTATTTGGGAATCAAAGGGTCGCTGCGGCAAGGAAGTATTCCAGCGAAGCCGCGCTCTCGCTCCGTGTAAGACTACGCGGTACTAAATTCGCGAACCCTTATGAGTTCACTCATTAAGTACCAACGTCTTCCAAGGGGCTTCTTTTGGAATACTTCCTTGCCTTCGCTAGACGGTTGACCGTTTTAATCTGTGAAAAACGAATTTCATAATAATAAATAAAAAGTCTGAATTGTTGCAAAAACTTGGTTTCTATTTTACGATATAAATTTTCTAATATAATTTCGTCAAAAACTTTTTCATTTTTTGTTTATATTTCTTTAGATTGGATATACTTTAGTCAACACAAAAGAAAAGTTTAAATACTTATCCTCCCCTTTTTTATTCCCTCTAATACAATTCTCGTATTAGGGGGAATTTTTGCTATTTTATGTTAAATGGCATAATTTCTCTATAAATTCTTCAAAATTTTCCGCTATCTTAACTATAGCAAAATCATATTCCGGATTTATATATACCACACAAGGTTCTCCTTCTTTTCCACACTCTCTGTAATCTAAAAATATCATATCTTGATCCTCAGAACAACATGTGCAGATAGCCACTCCAATATCTGGATATCCTCCATCTTCTATCCAAAAACGGCTTCCAAATATTCCACCTAACGAATATGTCTTTTGTGTCCCTATTCCAAACATTCCTTCTAATAAAATTTCTTTTCCGCTTTCTTCTAAGCCTTCTAAATCAGGCAAAACAAAAGAAACATGTTTTAAAATACCACCATTATGCGCTTTCATTAATTCAATATAAGAAACAGGAAGCTTATATTGAATCTGCTCTTCTACCTCTTTTATTATCTCTTCTGTAGGAAAATCACAATGATAAGCCACTAAAGAATAATCATCTTCCTGCCAAAAATCCGCAAAATCATATCCCTTCCAATAGGTACATGATAACACAGATTGTTCTGTTTTTAATAAAAATAGTTTATTCTGTTTTTTATCATATTGAACATAACAATCATCCATTCTCTTTATCCAGCCCTCTGCCAGAGGTGATATCAACTGATTTTTTTCATTAATGCAGCCATATTTTCCTTCTACCTTTATCCCTGCGATTCCATCTTGAAAAAATTCCCAAACATCTGTATAAGAACAAGGAATTACCTCTTCCCCTTTCACATTGATAAAGCCCCATTTTCCATTTTTACACACAGCAGCAAAACCTTGACAAAATTCAGCGATATCAGAATATTTGCAGGGAATAACCTCTTCATTCTTTTTATTGACAAAGCCCCACTTTCCTTTTCTCTTCACAGCACATAAACCATCATTAAAATAAGCATCACACAGAGAATAGATATCATTATTCTCAAATGGCAAAATAACATTTCCTTCTTTATCGATAAGACCCCATTTTTTCCGCTGAATATTTACAGAACAATATCCATCTGAAAAAGTTTCCACTTCTACATAATTATGTGGAATAACAAGTTCTCCCTGTTTATTAATAAACCCCCATTTTTTCTTTAATACAGCCGCAAGACCATTAGAAAATCTCCC
>CANRVK010000376.1 GCA_947643285.1 uncultured Eubacteriaceae bacterium | reverse complement strand
CGAATTTAGTACCGCTACGTCTGGAACGGAGCGAGAGCGTGGCTTCGTTGGAATATGTTCTTGCTTTAAGCGAACCTTTAATCCTTTGACAAACCATCACCTATCTTTTATTTTAAAGGTTCTTTCTCTGGCAATCCCGCTTTTCTAGGATACTTTTTATTTGTTTCTTTTATCTTCTTTACTACTATTAGCCCTCTCTCAATTTCACTCTCTGGAAGTTGAAAGAATACCATATCTTCTACTTTTCCACCTAATATCTCTATTGCATGTTCTGCCTGTTTTTTTTCTATCTCTCCCTTTGCAGATTTATAAGAAATAAAATATCCTCCCACTTTTGCAAAAGGAATACAATATTCAGATAATATGGAAAGATTTGCGACTGCTCTGGAAACACAGATATCAAAACCTTCCCTATATCCCTCTGTCCTAGCTATATCTTCTGCTCTCCCATGAATCGCCTCTATATTTGTTAATTCTAATTCCTGTATTACCTCATTTAAAAAACCTACTCTTTTTTTTAGAGAATCTAATAATACCACTTTCCAATGTGGAAATAAAATTTTTAATGGTATTCCCGGAAATCCTGCTCCTGTTCCTATATCTATCAGTTTTAATTCCTTTTGTTCTTTTATTACGCCCGCTTTCACAAAAGATAAACTATCTATAAAATGCTTTTGTACTACTTCTTCCCACTCTGTGATAGCAGTTAAATTCATCACTTTATTTCTCTCTATCAATAGTTCATAATATTTTATAAACTGTTCTTGCTGTTTTTCTGTTATTTTTAAATTCCAACTTTCTAATTTTCTAGAAAAAGATGAGATATCTTGCATTTGACTTCTATACCTTTCTAATGTTTTCTTCTTTGTTGTTCTAAATAGATTAATAAGACACTGATATCAGCAGGGGATACGCCTGAGATTCTAGATGCCTGTCCAATAGAAACTGGTTTATATAAATTCAACTTTTGTGTAGCTTCTTTTCTCAGCCCTTCTACTTTATTGTAATCAAAATCTGGATCTAATCTCTTCTTCTCTAACTTCTGAAATTGTTCTACTTGTTTTAATTGTCTTTTTATATATCCCTCATATTTAATATTGATATTCACTTGTTCTATCACATCATATGGCAGTGGTATTCTATTTTCGTCTATTTCTTCTAACATCTCATAAGAAAGTTCTGGTCTTCGGATTAGTTCTGCTAATGTTGTGCCCGTCTTTAAAGGTGTACTCTGAAATCTTTCCAGTAATTTTTGTACTTTTTCATTAGCCCCCACTACTACCTGATCTAATCGTTTTATTTCCGCCTCAATTAGAGCTTCTTTTCTCTTTACCTGCAAATATCTCTCCTCACTCAATAATCCGACCTTATATCCTATCTCAGACAGCCTTAAATCCGCGTTATCTTGTCTTAATAATAGACGATATTCCGCCCTTGATGTCATCATACGATAGGGTTCTTTATTTTCTTTTGTGACTAAATCATCGATCAACACTCCTATATATGCCTGTGAACGATCCAAAATAATTTCTTCTTTTCCTAATACCTTTAAAGCAGCGTTGATTCCAGCGATTAAGCCTTGCGCTGCTGCCTCTTCATATCCAGAACTTCCATTAAATTGTCCCCCACTGTAAAGCCCTTCTATACTTTGAAACTCTAGAGTAGGCTTTAATTGTCTGGGATCGATACAGTCATATTCAATCGCATATGCATTTCTCACAATTTTTACATTTTCCAGCCCCGGAACTGTACGGTACATAGCATATTGCACATCTTCTGGAAGAGAACTGGACATTCCACCCAAATACATTTCATTTGTATATAATCCCTCTGGTTCAATAAAAACATGATGTCTTTCTTTATCTGCAAATTTTACTACTTTATCCTCTATAGAAGGGCAGTATCTAGGACCAGTTCCCTCTATCGCCCCAGAAAACAGCGGACTCCTGTCTAAATTTTGACGAATGATTTTATGTGTTTCCTCATTGGTATAAGTCAGCCAACAAGAAACTTGTTCCTTTTGAATACTCTCTGGATCAGTGGAAAAAGAAAATGGAACAATTCTTTCATCTCCTTTTTGTTCTTCCAGTTTTGAAAAATCAATACTTCTCTTGTCCACTCTGGCAGGAGTTCCTGTTTTAAACCGATACATTTCGATTCCTAGAGCTTTTAAAGAATCTGTCAAATGATTCGCAGCCTGCAGCCCATTTGGTCCTGTTTCATTGCTCACCTCCCCATAAATACATCTCGCTTTCAAATATGTTCCTGTCGCCAATATCACAGCTTTACAAACATATTTTGCCCCAGAAAATGTCTTTATCCCCACAATTTTTTTATCTTCCACACATAATTCTACAACTTCTGCCTGTCGAATAGTAAGATTTTCTGTATTTTCTAATGTTTTTCTCATCTCTTTGGTATATTCTTGCTTATCCGCCTGTGCCCTCAAAGAATGTACCGCTGGTCCTTTGGATTCATTTAACATCTTAGACTGAATAAATGTTTTATCAATATTTTTTCCCATCTCTCCGCCCAAAGCATCAATTTCTCTCACTAAATGTCCTTTTGAACTACCTCCAATATTAGGATTGCAAGGCATTAAAGCAATACTATCCACACTCACAGTAAACATAATTGTGGACAACCCCAATCTAGCTGCTGCCAAAGCCGCCTCACAGCCTGCATGACCCGCTCCTACTACTACAATATCATATTCCTCTTCCAAATATGGCATAATTTATTCCTCTTTCCCTCTATCACATTTCCATGTTTATCTTTCTCTCATTTTAAGTAACAATCCACCATTTTTTATCCCATTATTATCATAAAACTCTCTTTCCAAAAACTAAAACCGCCAACCCGACCAGCGGAAACAAGGGAGTATTCCATAAAAAACCTCTAAATAACAATCCACTCTTTTTATCCCCATTCTCATCTTCAATCCCTCTTTCCAAAAACTAAAACCGCCAACCAGCCAGCGGAGGCAAGGAAGTATTCCATAAGAAGCCCCTTGGAAGACGTCGGCACTT
>CANRVK010000375.1 GCA_947643285.1 uncultured Eubacteriaceae bacterium | reverse complement strand
TCCGTTCCAGACGTAATGGATACTAAATTCGCAGCCCCGCTTCTTGCGGAGCTGCTCATTAAGTACCAACGTCTTCCAAGGGGCTTCTTTTGGAATAGAAGCGCCCCTGCCCCTAGCTAGTTTATTGGCTATTCTAGGAACGTGTTTCCTTACTCGTTTCTCTAAAATTCACGTTGTTTCCATACATAAATGTCTTATCTAAATTTTCGTCTGGTTTGTTGTTTTTTCTTGATATATCCATTGATACATATGTGAAAAAACATCTTGTATACGAAAAATTCTTTCTGCAGATAAAATCTAATGTTACAAAAATCGTTACACTAGCTGACAGGCAAGGAACTATTCCATAAGAAGCCCCTTGGAAGACGTTGGTACTTAATAAGCAAACCCGTTAGGGTTCGCGAATTTAGTACCATTACGTCTGGAACGGAGCGAAAGCGCGGCTTCGTTGGAATCGTTCCTTGCCCGTCAGCGGAAACTCAGTTAAAATGTACAAAAACTCTTCTACTATTCTTGTCTTCCTGATAGATAATTAATAAACTGTTGTGCGGTTCTTCCTGATATCCCACCATGACTCAACTCCCATTGATTAGCCTGTACATAGAGTTCTTCTTCTGATACATTAATTTTTTGTTTTTGTGCTAATACTCTTACAATTTCAAAATATTCTTTTTGGGACGGCTTGCTATAATTAATAGTCACTCCAAATCTTGCAACTAATGACAATTTTTCCTGCATGGTATCCGATCTATGTAATTCATCTTTCGCCATATCCGATCTGTCATTCCATGTTTCTCTAATTAAATGTCTTCGATTCGATGTCGCATAGATCAACACATTATCTGGTTTTGTTTCCAAGCCTCCTTCGATTACTGCTTTCAAATATTGTAGCGATAGGTAAGCTATTGATATCATCTCTGGCTTTTCCCCCGCCTCACACCGTACCTGCAATTTTCATCGCATACGGCGTTCCATCAACTATTTTCTTTTATAGTTGACTAAAGCCCTTCCCTCCATAGCTTATTATCACTATTTCACAGGTACTACGGCTTCGCCGCCATTGACTTAAGAGCAGATTATTTCTTTTCTGCTGCCATCTCAAACGATTTATTTAGGAAATCTCAATGTAGTCAACTTCTCACGTTCCATCTGCTTCTATCTTTTCCATATGTTTTTAGGTGCTTCCTATAACCCTGCTGTAACGATATTCCCCATAAGAATATAAGGACTTTCATAAATACAAGTCTTACTAATCCTCTACAGCGATTCTTTTAGAATCCTCAACATTTCTGTCAAGTAATTGTCTAGAGCCGTACATTCGGAAGTTCGTCAGTCGTTTTAATCACCACTATTCTCACCATGAACATTTTATAGACGCCATGCCTATCACATACTCGACCACCTCTGGTTCGCTTTTCCTTTTACTTAGGGTATGCTCTCAGCACTTCTTCACCGAGCTTCTGAACAATATATTTCCCAAATTAATATACGCCAGTCGGAGTATCAGCGGAGCATTTCAGGGCGTTACCCCATCATTCTACTTCTCGATGCAGATAGTTCTAACAAATGATATTTCATTTATCGTCCAGCCTTTGTTCATTTAAGCTGGAAACGTGACGCACTGTATTCAATTTCAAATTCTTCAAACGATAAATCATCCATATAAATAATAAATTTATAATTTCTATTTTTTATTTGTGCGATGACAGAAGATAAATCTTTAAACTGATGTTTATAGATTTCAATCATTCTCAATCCCTGTCCATAATATTGATTTAAAATCGCTTTAATACTCGTAGATTTTCCCGTTCCACTATCTCCAAACAATAAGCAATTATTCGCCTTTTTCCCCTGTACAAAACTTTCTGTATTTTGAATCAATTTCTTTTTCTGTATTTCATATCCCACTAAATCATCTAAACGGATATCATCTGTATTCTTAATTGGCTCTAATTCCACTCTATCATTCATATGAACTACTCGAAATGCCTTATTCAGTCCAAACTTACCTACTCCATAGTTCTTATAAAACTCTGTTACAATTTTAAATATTTCTTCACCGTCAAAAGCATCTTCTATCTCTTTTGCTAATACTTTCACCTTATCACTCACACTCTTATGATACCGTTGCTCTTTCTTTTCAATCGCATGGTAATCTAAAATCGTGCTAAAACAATTAATATTCAACGCTTTTTCCATCTCTGAAAAATCATAATCAAATAGCCTTTTGAAGATAGAAAAATCTCCTATCGCGAATTTATTTACAGATCCCTCTACTGCTCCTACTTTCTCCATTGTTATACTAAATGGATTTTCATTTGTCGCCAATATATACGCCAAATAACAATGCCACAAATTATGATCAAATCCATATTGCGTAGAAATATCTAACAATCTATGAATCTGCTGATAAATTTCATTTATCAAACTCTCTTCCTGATATCCTCCTTCGATAAACTTTTCACAGATATCCGAAAGTTTAAATAAAATACTGTCTTCTTCCAAATTTCTATAAATCACTAATTTAGAAATCTCCCTAAACATCTTTCTTTCTCCTTTTTATTTATAAAAATCCCTTTCCTCTTTTCATAACAAACCTCCCCCCACTACTCGCCACCTCAAATACTTATTTTGTGATATGATTTATCCGTCTTCACCTCATAAAATAAAAATTACTTACATCTATTATTGAAAAAAAGCATCAAACGAAATATAAAATTAAAAATACGAAAAACTGCTGCAAAATAATTTTTACAGCAGTCCATGCCATTCTTATATTCCTAGACACTACTATTTACTTATTTCAATCCACACTCAATAAGCGCCACACCCCCTACAATTACAAAACTTAACCCCTTATCAAGTGTACATTCATTAAAACCCAAACCTCCAAAAATCAAATATCATATCATCATCTACCCTTACCATAAAATACCCCTTTTATATGATAAATGTAAAAAGCCTCGTTCCTAGAATAATCAACAAACTAGCGTCGGGGGGGGGGGGGGGGGGGGATAAGAATCCCAGGGTGGGAAGTTGGGGAATATGTTTTAAAAACAAACAAAAGAGGG
>CANRVK010000374.1 GCA_947643285.1 uncultured Eubacteriaceae bacterium | reverse complement strand
ACAACCTAGCGGAGGCAAGGACGTATTCCATAAGAAGCCCCTTGGAAGACGTTGGTACTTAATAAGCAGCACTGTCAAGGGCTGCGAATTTAGTACCATTACGTCTGGAACGGAGCGAGAGCGCGGCTTCGTTGGAATACGTCCTTGCCGGAGCGCCCCTTTCATCAAAATGTTCTCTTCCCCACCTTATTTTAATTCATACCTATCATATTCTACCTTCTTATTGATAAATACCTTCTGAACAGACATCTTCTTAGTCACAGAGATTATGCTATTTCCTGTTAAATTTTATTTTATATTAGATTATACTATAGAAAAGAGAAAAAACGCAATAGCTTTATAAATATTAAAATATTTTGAATAAAAAAACTTCTATTCTTATTTTTAAACTTTATTGATTTATACCTCAAATTTTCGATCATACAAAAGCGCTGCAATCAATACCACGAAACAAGAACCTGCATTATGTACAAATGCTCCTGTTGTCGGTGTAAGTAGTCCTAATACAGAACATGTGACAGCGATAAAATTAATTAACATAGAAAGTGTAATACTAAATTTTATCGTATTTACTGTTGCATTTGACAGACGCTTCAAATATGGAATTTTTGATATATCATCACTCATCAAAGCGATATCAGCAGCTTCCACCGCGATATCACTTCCCATGCTCCCCATCGCTACACCTACATTCGCTATTTTTAACGCAGGAGCATCATTCACACCATCTCCAATCATACATACCTTTTTATCCTCATTCTGAAGTTTTTGAATATTTTCCACCTTCTCTTCTGGAAGTAATTCTGCATAAACTTCTGTAATACCAACTTTATCTGCAAAATACTCTGCTGTCTTTTTATTATCTCCTGTCAGCAATACCGTTTTTGTATTCATATTTGCCAATTTGCTCACCATATCTTTTACTTCTGGTCGAACCACATCTGATAATGCTAAAATTCCGATACATTTTTCTTCTTCTGCCACAAGAATAGAAGCTTTTCCCTGTGTGCAGAGTTTTTCTAACTCAAAATATACCTGCTTATCTATTTCTATATTATTTTCCTTCAAATATTTTTCATTTCCACAAAAAAGCTTTCTTTTACATATTTCTGCATAAATTCCCTTCCCCGATATCATCTGAAAGTTTTCTGATTCTATAAGAGAAAGTCCTTTTTCCTTTGCACAAGTAACAATCGCTTTGCCAAGTGGATGTTCACTTTTCGCCTCCGCACAAGCAGCCAACAATAACAGATCATTTTCACTAAAACTTTTATCAAATGAAATAATATCGCTGACTTCCAATCTGCCATATGTCAATGTCCCTGTCTTATCAAAGGCAATCGTATCTACCTTTCCCATTTTTTCTAATGCTTCCCCTGATTTAATAATCACTCCATGTTTTGTTGCCTGTCCAATCGCTGCCATAATAGCAGTTGGAGTTGCTAATACTAATGCACAAGGACAAAATACAACAAGAACTGTAACCGCTCGTACCATATTCTGTGTAACCAATCCTGTAATCACCGCGATCACTAATGCCACAGGAACTAACCAGCTCGCACATTTATCCGCAATACGCTGCATAGGAGCTTGCCTATTTTCAGCTTCTTGAACCATATGTATTAATTTTTGTAAAGAACTGTTCTCCCCAACCTTTGTTGCCTTTATATCAATAGCTCCAAAACAATTGATCGTTCCACAAAATACTTCTTCTCCAATTCCTTTATCTACTGGCAGGGATTCTCCTGTCATAACAGACTGATCCACAGAAGTTTCTCCTGTCATAATCATTCCATCTACTGGAATTGTTTCACCGGGCAAAATACGCAATCTATCATTTTTTTTAATTTCCTCTGCTGGAATCATTTCTTCTCTGCCATTTATAATAATTCTCCCTCTTGTAGGAGCAAGGCTTATCAGCTTTTTCAGCCCCTTCTTTGCCCGTTTTGTCGTCTTATCTTCTAAAATCGCCCCAAGTGCCATAATAAATGCTACCTCTCCAGCAGCAAATAAATCACCGATTGTAATAGCAGCAAACATAGCAATTACAATCAAAAGTGCAGATGAAATTTTACTGATGCCCGGATTATAGATAATCCTCCAAACTGCTAAATAAAGAAGCGGTATCCCACTGATAATAACTGTAATCCACGCCGGATCGAGAAATAAATCCATTCCCATTCTCGGCAAAACAAAGCTCAAAATCAAAAATACCGCACCAACTAATGTCATAGGAACTCCAGCTAATAAATCATTCACTTTTTTCAACATAAAAACTCCTCCTTTTCCTCTCATTGACATCTATATTAAAATCAAGTACAATTCATTTTATACCGAATATCTTGTTCACTTTTATTATATTTATCAAAATAGAGAAAACAATAAGCAAACATTTTTAAATGTTCGTTATAGAACATCTGAGGAAATTTGTTCGGAGGAATTTCTAATGGATAGACGACAGCAAAAAACAAGACAAGCAATTTTTCATGCTTTTAGTGAACTATTATCCGTCAAAAGCTATACTAAAATAACAGTTCAAGACATTATTGATATGGCTAATGTAGGTCGAACTACTTTTTATGCCCATTTTGAAACAAAAGATCATTTACTGCGCGAATTATGTACCGATTTATTTGAACATGTCTTTTCTAAAGCACTCAATGTTGAAAGTACACACGATTTTTCACTGACAGAAAGTAATCCACATGTTTTCATCACACATATCCTTTATCATCTTCGGGATAATAAAAAAAACATTATTGGTATTCTAAATTGTGAAAGTGGTGAATTATTTTTACGCTTTTTCAAACAATATCTAAACGAATTTTTTACTCCATATATGGTAAACAAGGAATGTCATGATGTGCCTTATGATTTTCTGATCAACCATATTTCAGGCAGCTTTATCAACATGATTCAATGGTGGATAAAAGATGACCTACAAACAACACCAGAAAAATTAGCAGATTACTTTTTAGCTGTAATTCCTTCCTTCTGTGATAATATAAAAGAAAATTAAATTAACACTTTCACAAAAGGTTCGCAAAGGCAGGGAATGTTCCAACGAAGCCGCGCTCTCGCTCCGTTCCAGACGTAGCGGTACTAAATTCTCG
>CANRVK010000373.1 GCA_947643285.1 uncultured Eubacteriaceae bacterium | reverse complement strand
AGTGCCGACGTCTTCCAAGGGGCTTCTTATGGAATACTTCCTTGCCTCCGCTGGTGGTTGGCTGTTCTGGTTGATGAAAATTTGATAAATTATGAAATTTTGGTGAGCGGGAAAGAGAGGAGATATGTAAAGGTAATTTTCAGAAAGGGTAGTATGTATAGGGGGAATTTAGTTACATAGTTATGTGTGAAAAAGGAAAGGAGAGCTGTTAAAGAAGGAGTTAGCAGCAGGAAAGGGAATTGATTAGACAACGTGTAGAAACTTTAAGAAAGTATATGAAAGAAGCGGGAATGGATATTTATTTGATTCCTACTTCTGATTTTCATGAATCAGAATATGTAGGAGGGCATTTTAAGGTTAGAGAGTTTATGTCAGGTTTTACTGGGTCAGCGGGAACTTTAGTAGTTACACAGACACAGGCAGGGCTTTGGACAGATGGAAGATATTTTATTCAGGCAGAAGCACAATTAAAAGATAGTGGGATAGATTTATATAAAATGGGAATGAAAGATGTCTTGAGTGTAGAAGATTTTGTGATAGAAAATATTCCAGAAGAGGGGAAATTGGGGCTTGATGGAAGAGTGATAAATAGTAGGTTGGGAATTAAGTTAGAGGAAAGATTGAAAGAAAAAAATGCTTCGATTTCTTATCATAGAGATATTGTTGATGAAATATGGGAGGATAGACCAGCTTTATCATGTGAGCCAGCTTTTTTGTTGGATATCCGATATGCGGGAAAATCTAGAAAGGAAAAGTTAGAAGATTTAAGGAAAAAATTAGAAGAAGAAAAGGCAGATATTTTTATTTTAACTTGTTTAGATGATATTGCATGGTTGTTTAATATTAGGGGGAATGATATTCCCTATAATCCAGTGGTGTTGTCTTATGTTATTATAACAAAAGAAAAAGGGTATTTTTTTGTGAATGAGGGAGTGCTGAATACAGAAATAAAAGAAGCATTTCAGGCGGATCAGATTGAAATCATGCCATATGATGCTGTTTATGATTTTGTAAAGCAGTTTTCTGATACAGATGTTGTTTTGTTAGATAAGGGGGAAGTAAATTATGCGATTATACGGAATTTGAATCCGGATATTAAAATAATAGATAAGGTCAATCCGACTACTTTGGCAAAAGCGGTGAAAAATGAGGTAGAATTAGAGAATTTGAGAAAATCACATTTAAAAGATGCAGTAGCGGTGACAAAGTTTATGTATTGGTTGAAGACAAAGGTAGGTAAAGAAGAAATCACAGAGATTACGGCATCTGATTATTTGGAAAATCTTAGAAGAGAACAGGAAGGATTTATAGAACTGAGTTTTGATACGATTTGTGCGTATCAGGAACATGCTGCGATGATGCATTATTCTGCTTCAAAAGAAACAGATGTATCATTAAAACCAGAAGGGCTTCTTTTAGTGGATTCTGGCGGACAGTATTATGAAGGCACAACAGATATCACAAGAACTTTTGTTTTAGGTTCTATAGAGGAAGAATGGAAAAAGCATTTCACATTAGTGGTAAAATCTATGCTTAATCTGGCAAATGCGAAGTTTTTATATGGCTGTACAGGTTTGAATTTAGATATTTTAGCGAGAGGACCTCTGTGGAATTTAGGCATCGATTATCGGTGTGGGACGGGACATGGAGTGGGGTATCTGTTAAATGTACATGAAGCGCCAAATGGATTTCGATGGAAACATGTGCCGGAGAGGAATGATCAGGCGATTTTAGAGGCGGGAATGGTGACAACAGATGAGCCGGGAGTGTATATCGAAGGCAGTCATGGAATCCGGATAGAAAATGAATTAATCTGTAAAAAAGCAGAAGAAAATGAGTATGGACAATTTATGAATTTTGAAATGCTCACTTATGTTCCTATTGATTTAGACGGGATTGATAAACAATATTTGAATTCAACGGATATAGAACAGCTCAATCGATATCATCAAATGGTATATGAAAAAGTTTCACCTTATCTAAATAGTGAGGAAAGAGAATGGCTTCAGAGTTATACAAGGGAGATTTAGAAATGGGAAAAGAAGAGGGGCAGGATTTTATAGGGATTACAAAAGAAGAAAAAGTACAGAAAATAGCACCTCTTTTATTAGAATGGTATGAAGAAAAGGCAAGAAGATTGCCATGGCGTGATAATCCGCTGCCATATTATGTTTGGGTATCTGAAATTATGTTGCAGCAGACTAGAGTAGAGGCAGTGAAACGCTATTTCACTCGTTTTATGGAAACATTGCCAAATATAGAAGCGCTCGCAAATGTAGAAGAAGAAGTGCTGTTAAAATTATGGGAAGGGCTGGGGTATTATAATAGAGCTAGAAATTTACAAAAGGCAGCGATTCAGGTTATGAAAGAGTATGGAGGAGTTTTACCTGCTTCTTATGAGGAGCTGCAAAAACTTCCCGGGATAGGTTCTTATACGGCGGGAGCAATAGCTTCTATTGCATATAAAATTCCAGTTCCAGCAGTAGATGGAAATGTGCTTCGTGTATTATCGAGATTGACGGCAGATAGAGAGGATATTTTAAAACAGTCTGTGAAAAAAAAGGCGGAAGAATTGTTAAAAGAGAATATGCCAAAAGAAAGAGCTTCTGATTTTAATCAGGCAATGATGGAGTTAGGAGCTATTATCTGCCTTCCAAATGGACAGCCTAAATGTGAAGAATGTCCGATTTCTTCTCTTTGTACTGCAAAAGAAGAAGGAAATATGATGGAATTTCCAGTGAAATCTTCCAAAAAGCCTAGGAAGGTGGAGGAGAGGACGATTTTATTAATTTCTAATGATAAAAAAGTTGCGATTCATAAAAGAAAATCAGAAGGATTATTGGCAGGATTATATGAATTTCCTAATATAATGGGGCAATTATCGACAGAAGAGGTAAAAATTTTATTAGAAAAGCAGAATCTAAAAATCCATCAAATAAAACAGATTGAAAGAGCAAAACATATTTTTTCTCATATAGAATGGCATATGACAGGATATGAAATAGAGTTAAAAGAACAGCTTAAGCAAATAGAATTACAAAAAGAAATATTTTATTTTAAAAATATAGAAGAGTTAGAAAAAAAATATAGTATACCAAATGCATTTTCAACTTATAAAGAATATCTAAAAAAGGT
>CANRVK010000372.1 GCA_947643285.1 uncultured Eubacteriaceae bacterium | reverse complement strand
AATAATGTGAATATTATCCTTGCCGCCAATCAGGCAAAAGATTTGACGGAGGATAAGGAGATTGTGGTTATTGCCTCCAAAAATATTCCTCAGGGAATTGCCGCCATGATTAATTTCATGGAGGGTAAGAGCAATGAGGAAAACAGAGAGAATATGGAAGCGGAAATGCTGGAACAACAAATGCGATGCGTATTTTAGGGAAAAAAGCAGGAATCATTACATTTTTAGGGGATTGTTTAAAAGCGGTTCTGGCAGGTTGGATTGTCCGCCTTATATTTGGAAATAGTCATCCAGAAATGATAAAAATGTTAGTAATTTATAGTGGCTTAGGAGTGGTATTAGGACATAATTATCCTTTTTATCTGCATTTTAAGGGAGGAAAAGGAATCGCGGCAACTGCTGGTATGATATTAGCATTTGATTGGAGATTAGCGTTGTGTGCAGCGATTGTATTTTTTTCCATTACTATTATCACAAGATATGTTTCTTTAGCTTCTTTAATTATGATGGTAGTTTTTATAGTGACTTTGATCATTGGAGGACAGACAGGGTTATTTGGACTTTCTGAAAAATATATGTTGGAGGTATACATACTGGGAGCTATACTGACAACATTAGCATTTTGGAAGCATAAGGCGAATATTGGAAGGCTGCTTCACGGAACAGAAAGTAAGATAGGAGCATCTAAGAAAAACTGATAGAATGGAAATGAAATTTGAAAGAAAATTGTAGAGAGAGATTTTTTTAGATAGAGTGGAAAAAGAAATATGGTACGTTTTTCAAGGTTTTAGTGGTGAAAAAAGACGTTAGTGAGGAAGGAGATTAATGATGGCGAAGGTAGGAATGATTGGAGCGGGAAGCTGGGGAACAGCGTTGACAGTTCTATTAGAAAAAAATGGGCATCAGATTACGAGTTGGTCAGCAGTAGAAAGTGAAGTGACCATGTTAAGAGAACAGCGTGAGTTAAAAAGTCTGCCGGGAGTGAAGATTTCAGAGCATACAAAGGTGACACAGGATTTAAAAGAAGCGGTAGAAGATAAAGATATTTTAGTTTTAGCAGTTGCTTCTTCCTATACTAGACAGGTAGCACATAAGATGAAAGAATTTATCAAAGAAGGACAAGTAATTGTTAATGTTGCAAAGGGGATCGAAGATAAAACATTAAAGACATTGAGTGAAGTGATAGAAGAGGAACTGGCTGAGGCTAATGTTACAGTATTGTCTGGACCTAGCCATGCAGAAGAAGTGGGGAAAGGGCTTCCTACGACTTGTGTAGTGGGAGCGCACAAAAAAGAGATAGCAGAATATGTGCAAAATATTTTTATGAGTCCAGTGTTTCGAGTATATACTAGCCCAGATATGTTGGGAATCGAATTAGGTGCGTCTTTAAAAAATGTGATCGCGCTGGCAGCGGGGATTGCAGATGGTTTGGGTTATGGTGATAATACAAAGGCGGCGATTATCACAAGAGGAATTAAGGAAATCGCCAGACTCGGAATCAAGATGGGAGGAAAGTTGCAGACATTTTCTGGGTTATCTGGTATAGGAGATTTAATAGTGACTTGTGCTAGTATGCATAGTAGAAATAGAAAAGCAGGTATTTTGATAGGAAAAGGGTATTCGATGGAAGAAGCGATGAAAGAAGTAAATATGGTTGTAGAAGGAGTTTATTCTGCAAGGGCGGCTCTTTCCTTAGCAAAAAAATATCAGGTGGAAATGCCTATTATTGAACAGGTGAATCAAGTTTTATTTGAAGGAAAGACGGCAGAAGAAGCAGTAAAAGAATTGATGCTAAGGGATAAAACGATTGAACACTCTGATATTCCATGGGATGAAGAAGGGTAGTTATTTTATGTTTGCTGTAGGAAATTAATTTAATTGGGGTGAAAGGGTCACGCTTTCTGGATGAGAAATCCCTAGTCAGACGCGCTTTCGCTCCGTTCCAGACGTAATGGTACTAAATTCGCGAACCCTAACGGGTTTGCTCATTAAGTACCAACGTCTTCCAAGGGTCTGTCTAGGGATATTCTCATCCCAAAAGCGTTACTTTATTGTTGAGGTGTAGGTACGTTTTTTCTTCCTTTTAGATTTTGGGGGAAAGGGAGATAAATTCAAATTTGGTTGATATTGTTGCAAGTAGGTGATTGAGGGTTAGAAGTGATTTGATAGTATTAGTTATTAGAATAGGGAAGGAAGGGAAAGAAAAATGTCCACTGTAACTATGAAAGAAATTCAAACAGAGCAGGAATTAAAGGAAGTTTTAGAATTTTGTTATCATATTTTGGGTAAAGAAAATACAGAGTTATATGGCTATGATGCATGGCATAAAAGATTCGTAGAAGGATTACAGCCTTTAGTATATGCAATGAAAGATGAAAAAATAGTTTCAGCGATTTTGGGACGGGCAGAGAATCAGGATAGTCTTGTCATTGGTTTTGTAGCCTGTCATGAAAACTATAGGAAACAAGGAATAACAAAAGCACTTTTGAGTTATTTTGAAGATTTAGCAAGAAAAAAAGGATTTAAATATATTACATTAGGTTCTGAAGAAGATGCATTTTATGAGAAATGTGGTTATCAAGTGATCTTTCAAATCCATGACCAAAATATTTTTCAAAAGATATTATAAGGTTCATTGTTAAAAATTCCTTTTTGCCTTTTTGATTTTATCATGAAAAAAGTTGATTTCTTTGTCAGCGATATAATGAATATGTGGTAATATTTTGAAAACAGAAAATCCATAAACTATTATATATGATGTAATGGAAGTAAAAACAGGTGTGTATTTACATAAGATTTAAATAAATATAGTTCATGACAATGAAGAATATGATGAGTTAAAATAAAAATGGTAAATTGGAATTTATAGGAGAGAAAATGATTATTAGAGCGTATCAATCATCAGATTGTAAAGAATTAACAGAGTTATTTTATAATACAGTTCATGTAGTGAATGCGAGAGATTATACAAAACAACAATTAGATGTATGGGCAACAGGTCATGTAGATTTAAAAAAATGGAATCAGTCACTTCAAGAACATTATAGTATTGTTGCAGTTGAGGATGAAATCATCATAGGCTTTGGAGATATAGATAAAATGGGATATCTAGATCGTTTGTATGTTCATAAAGATTATCAGAA
>CANRVK010000371.1 GCA_947643285.1 uncultured Eubacteriaceae bacterium | reverse complement strand
TATGATTCATCCAATTGATTTGAATATGATATATCAAAAGATTATGGATGTAAAAGAGGCAGAACAAAAGATTAAATTAGAATTTCGTATTTTAAATCGGGAGAAAATATTTATCTGGCTGACGCTTACTGCAAAAGTAATTTCTATTGAAGAAGATGAAACGAGAGTATTAAAAGCGGGAATTTTAGATATCACAAAGCAAAAAGAGGTGGAAGAAGAACTTTATATTCAAAATGAAAGATATCGAATCGTAGAAGAGATTAGTAATGATATTCTTTGTGAATATGATGTGAAGAAGGATATTTTAATACTGCCAAATAAATATACAGAAAAATTAGGCGGGAATCGAATTATTGAGAACTTTTCCAAAGGACTTTCCAATAGTGCATACTTATATCCCGGAGATTATTGTGAGTTATTAAAGTTACTAAAGGAGAGCAGAAAGCAGGGAGAAGTGATAACGTTTCAATTTCGGATGAATCTGTTTTCTGAAGAATATCGTTGGTATGAAGGCATGTTTATAGCGATTTGTAATGAAAAACAAGAATTGGTGCGTTTATTGGGAAAGCTTAAAGATATTGATGAAGAAAAAAGAAAGTATTATGAATTAAAAAAGAATGTACAACTAGATCCGCTCACAAATCTTTATAATAAAATGGCGATTCAAGAGATGGTGGATACGTATTTATTAAATGATGATACACAGAAAGAACAGGCATTGATGATAGTGGATATTGATGATTTTAAATCAGTAAATGATACTATGGGACATGTATTTGGAGATAATGTCATCAAATTAGTAGCAGATGGGTTGCGAGAATGTATTGGAAATATAGGATGGGTAGGTCGAATCGGGGGAGACGAATTTATGATTCTGATAAAAGATAAAGCGAGAAAGGAAGTGGAAGAGATCGCCCAAAAAGTGACACGTATTTTTTATGAAATCTATACTGGAGAGGAAAATGTGCATATCTCTGGCAGTACAGGAATTGCAATGTATCCAAAAGATGGAAAAACTTGTGAAGAATTATTGAAAAAAGCGGATAAAGCGATGTATATCATTAAAAATAGTGGAAAAAATTGGTTTCATTTTTATGATGATACTACAGAAAATAAATTTTTGGCGAGGAAGAAAGAGAATAAAGGCGGATTAAAGAAGATAGAGAGAAATATTTTAAGAAGAAATTCTTATCAATATAACAGAGAGATAATTTCTAATGCTTTTGATGTATTAGCTACGACAAAGAATTTTTCAGGCGGTTTAAATGTTTTATTAGATCGGATAGGAAAGGCTTATCATTTAGATCGGATTCAGGTGCTTAAGGCAAATGAAAAAAGTTTGATGTTAGAAGTGAAATATCTGTGGAAGCGTCATATCGTAAAGGTAAATTCTGAGGATTCTCATCATGAGATACGAAGTTATTTTTCAGGTTGGAAGGAATTTGAAGATGCCTTTGGAGGAAATGGAATGATAGTGACAGAAGAGGGAGGGAAGAAAATCGCTTGCGGAATTTATGATAATTTGGAGAATTTATTGGGGTGTATCTTATATGAAAGCGGTCAAAGAAGGCATAAATGGACAACAGAAGAAAAAGATACTTTTTTAGAGATAACAAAGATAATTTCTCATTTCTTAACTTCTCATGCGAGGCAGCAGAGAAATTCAGAAAAAATTCAAAAATTGAGTAATTATGACAGGATTACAGGGCTTTATCAGTATCCTCAGTTTCAGCAGGAATTGGCACATATTTTAAAAACAAATACGATAGGAAATATCGCAGTTGTCAATTCTGATATCAGAAATTTTAAATATATCAATGATACATATGGACTGGAAGCAGGAGATAGAATTTTAAAGGCTTTTGCACAAAAATTTATTATCAATAATCCATATTGTATTGCTGGATGTAGGATATATGCAGATAATTTTATTTATATCACGAGAATGAATACAAAAGAAACATTAGAGAAAATAATTTTAGAAAAAAATTTGGAATTTGAAGAAGAACAGGGGAAATTATATCTGAGCAGTAATTTTAGTATTTATACAGGAATATATATTATTTCTGATTATAATTTAGAACCTATTCAAATTTTAGGGTGTGCAGGTTTGGCGAAAAAGTATGTAAAGGAACATAATCAGATAAAATGTGCTTTTTATGATAAAACAATGAAGGAAGGGCTGCTTCGAGAGGGAAGAATATTAGCAGAGATTAAAAATGCTCTATTAGAGAAAAAATTAGTTCCTTTTTTACAGCCGAGATTTTCTCTTGATACCTTAGAAGTGATAGGAGCAGAAGCGCTCGTGAGATGGAAACAGAATCATAAGGATTATTATTATCCCACTAATTTTATTTCTGTGTTAGAAAAATCAGATGATATTATAGAATTAGACTTTTGTATTTATGAACAAGTGATGGAACTTATGCATGGCTGGATGGAAAAAGGAAAAAAGATGATACCATTATCTATAAATTTTTCCAGAATGCACAGTTATACTCAAAATTATGAAAAGAAAATAATAGAGTTCGCGGACAAATGGAAAATACCGCATGAATTAATAGAAATAGAAGTGACAGAAAGTGTATTTTTAAATAATACAGAGGCATTACAAAAGAAATTACTGGTATTACAAGAGGCAGGATTTAAGATCAGTATAGATGATTTCGGATCAGGATATTCTTCTCTAGGAATTATCAGCAGATTTCCTGTTGATATTATTAAATTAGATCAGAGCTTCTTGAAGGATAATTCTCTTTCTAATCAGACTGCCAGTGTGATAAAGGCTATGGCGGAGATGGCAAAGGATATGAAAGTGCAATTTGTCTGTGAAGGAATAGAAACAAAAGAACAAATTGAGTTTTTGATTCAGTGTGGGTGTATGATGGGGCAAGGGTTTGTTTTTGCAAAACCTATGCCAATAAAGGAATTTGAAGAAAGATATAGATAAATATGATTATGTTTTGTGAGAAGAAGTATTGTAAAAATCAGATTATGTTTTATCGGTGTGAATTTAAGGAAATGAGGGTAGGAAAAGTTAAGGGAATTTTTGAACAAAGGTTCGCGGCGGCAAGTCCCTATTCCAACGAAGCCGCGCTCTCGCTCCGTTCCAGACGTAGCGGTACTAAATTCGCCGTTTCGCTTCCCCAGA
>CANRVK010000370.1 GCA_947643285.1 uncultured Eubacteriaceae bacterium | reverse complement strand
CTCCGTGTAAGACTACGCGGTACTAAATTCGCGGTTTCGCTTCCCTAGAAACTGCGAATTTAGTACCAACGTCTTCCAAGGGGCTTCTTTTATATATGATAGTATTATTTTTATATAATATACATGTAAATAATTATAAAATAAAGGAAAGTAAGAAAAAATAATGTGAGGGATAAAGAAGAAAATATTATGGAAGAAATTTTTTATAGTTAAAAGAAAAATAGTACTTTTTACACAAATTATTTTTGTGAAAAAAGAAGATAAAGGCTTGTTATTTTTACAATATTTATATTATAATAAAAATGTCGGATATTGTAGAATTTTACGGAATTAAAAAAAGGAGGGTTTTCATTGGAAGATCTTATTCGGAGAGAATTGAATCAAATAAAGGATTTAGAACAGAGAAAAGTATTAAAAGGGATTTTAGAACGAATCTTGATTCCTTTTTATGAAGTAAATCAACAGATGTATAAGGAGTTGGAAGAAAATATAAAACGGGAAATGGTTTTAGAGGGAAGGAAATGTGATATTTTTTGTACTCTGGTAAAAAGAAAGGATTTTCCTCTATTTTCAAAAGAATTTTCTCCTATTTTAAAAGAGGATTTAGAAGAACCTGTTTATGAATGGGGTGAAGATGGGATATTAAAGGGGGCGAGGGTATTTTTAGGATGTGACTATGGGAAGATAAAAGAAATAACAAGAGAGGGAAAGGTATTTTCGGGGACTATAAAGAAGGGGGAGAATATTTATTCAGCACAATTTCATTTGAAATTGAGTGAGGTTTATAAAGAAGAATTGGAACATTTATATCAATTATTTTTACAGAATAATATTTCGTGGAAGACTGTTTTTGCTCCGTATATTTTTAAAATGGCAGAGATTTTCTTGGTGAAAGTGGAAGGATTAGAGGAGATTTCTGGAATAACACAAATCCATATAGATTTTAAGGAGTATGGAAAATATATTCATGATCATGTTTTTCCTATTTGGAACATAAAAAAACATAAGGTTGGAAGTGTGGGATTTGCGATGCCTTGTGAGGATCATAAGACTTATAAACATCTGATATCTATAGAAGGTTTTCCAGAGGAAGATAGTTATTTCGTAGAGAATACTCATTATGAGATGCAAAATATTCAAAAGGAACATACGAAGTTTTATATCACTTGTAATACAGATGAAGTACAGGAATGGAATATTTATCAGATTTGTGAGATAGAAAAAGGAAAAAATATGAGGTCTTTTGTGTATCCTGTTTTTCATAATGGTCAAAAGGAGAGTTTTGCAGAGAATTTAGCTAGAAAAAATCAAGTAGTAGTGAGAACACAGGCGGAGCTTTTACGGCTGATACAAAGTTTTGATTGTGAAGAGTATCTGGAATTTGAAGGATATGAAATCAGAAAAAAGAATAAAAAAGAAAATGATTCTTATTGTATGAATCCGTTTCTGTTAAATGAAATCAGGCATCAGGATACAGAGCGAGTTTTTGTTCTTATTATGCGGGCGAAAAGAAAGGGAGATTATTTTATCTGGGATGTTTTAAGTTTTCTTGTATCAGAACTACAACTTCGGTTGCCAGAGTATGAATGTATAGGAGAAATTGTATGAATTATTTATGGGAAGCTTTATTGAAAGCGAAAGAAGAGGGAATTGATATTCATAAGCTGAAATTTAAAATAGCGAAATCTTATAGCCCTTATTTAGAATTGGCACAGGAAGATTTAAACAATATACAAATAAAAGAAGACATTCCGATTGAACTCAACCCATATTATCGGTTTGAAGAAATTTTTAAAGAAATAACATCACAGGAATTAGAGAGATATCCAGATTTACAGCAGGGGTTATTTCAGATTTTAATCGCTATGATAGGAGAGAATGATTTAAAGAGGGGAATGAATCTGGCGGAATATGAAAAAAAATTTCTGTATCAGGATATCATGTTGGGGTGTTATAAAGAAGAAATGAAACAGGCATTTTTGTATTTTACAAAAGAACAGCAGCAGATAATTTTAGAAGGGATGAGGCATTTATATACAACAGGAGCATCGATAGATCTGTTAAGACATATCCTCATTTCTCTATTTCCAGATTCTATTTTGTATCATCATAAAAGTCAAAATGAACTTCTTATTTATATCAGAGAAGAAAAGACAGAAGAAATAGAAAAACAGGTAAAAACAGTATGTGAATTATTTGGGGATCTGAAATATAACATAGAAATTTATTATCAATATCATTTCGCTATTTTAGGAGTGGACGATACTTGCAGAATAGATGAAATAGCACTTTATGGAGGGAACAACGATGTTTAAGAACGAATATCCAATCTTTGTACATAAAAACATATTAAAGATAGAAATGTTGAAGAAGATACGGGATTATCCTAGAGATTTTTTGGAGATTTTCTATCAAGAGTATAGCGATGGGATTTTAGAAGGATGTGAAGTGGAGGTAGAAGAACATTTTCTTTTACTTCATCCGGGAATTATTTTATTTCATCAGAGGATGTATTGTTCTAAAGAATATCAAAAGATTTCTTATTCTGCTACGGATTGCCTGATGTATTTGAAAATAAGATTTTTTGACGAGGAGAAAGAGATAGAGGGTGTGAAATATCTATCGGAGATTATATTGAGTGAAGAAGGGATAAATCAAAGAGATGAGATAGAATTATGCCAGTTTCATCTGCAGAAAGGGGCGAAACTTCGGAGTGAATATCAGGATTTTGCGGATTTCTCCACAAAATATAATACGATAAATCGAATCTATGTCCCTTATGCAGAAAAAAAGAGGAGTACATTATGGTCTTATTTATTAGAATACTTTGCGAAGAAAAATATGAAAAAACAAAAATTACAGACAGAAGATGTCATATTTTGTATGAATATTCTGCGCGATAAAAGAGCTGTTTCTAGAGATCTGATTATTACATATATAGAAAAGAAAACGGAACGAGAAGTGAAAGATTTTGATAATTATAACTTATATTTAGAACTATTAAAGATATTACAAGAGGGTTCTTATGAAGAAAGGAAGAAAGAACAGAGAGTAAGAAAGCCTTATAAAATTATAGTAGATTAAATAGGTGATTGTGAAAGTTAAAAGGGGGACGCTCCGGCAAGGAAGTATTCCAACGAAGCCGCGCTCTCGCTCCG
>CANRVK010000369.1 GCA_947643285.1 uncultured Eubacteriaceae bacterium | reverse complement strand
TTAAGTGCCGACGTCTTCCAAGGGGCTTCTTATGGAATACTTCCTTGCCTCCGCTGGTTGGTTGGCTGTTCTACTTTTTAGAAAATGAAACTTGCGATAAGCTATGAAGTTTCCATGAGGAGATACAGGAAATAGATATTTGGAAAAGGTGGTAGTTTTATGGGGGTTATAGTTTTGTAATTATCTAATAATAATAAAATAGAAAGGGAGTGATAAGATGGGAAAAATAGCTTGGAAACCCGGAAATATGTTATATCCTGTTCCAGCGGTGATGGTGAGCTGTAAAAGGGAGGGAGAATCAGCCAATATTATTACTGTCGCATGGGCGGGAACAATCAATAGTGCTCCAGCTATGGTTTCGATTTCTGTACGTCCAGAGCGATATTCTTATGAAATCATAAAAGAAACAAAAGAATTTGTCATCAATTTGACAACAGAAAGATTAGTGTATGCGGCAGATTATTGTGGTGTGAAATCAGGAAGAGATGTGGATAAGTGGAAAGAGATGAAATTGACTCCCTGCGAATCTCAAATTGTAAAAGCGCCGGGTATTTTAGAGAGTCCAGTGAATATAGAATGTAGCGTGAGAGAGATCATACCTCTAGGAAGTCATGATTTATTTTTAGCAGAGGTAGTCAATGTGAATGTGACAGAGGAATTATTAGAGGAAAATGGAAAATTTGAATTGAATAAAAGTGGTCTGGTGATGTACTCTCATGGGGAATATTTCAGCATGGGAAAATCATTAGGGAAGTTTGGATTCAGTGTAAAGAAAAAGAAGTGAAAAGGGTGAAGCGTTGTGAAAATAGGGAAGCTCCAAATTAAAAATTTTAAATCTATTCGGGATATGAAAATTGAAGAAATAGATTATGCTTGTATCTTTGTGGGGAAGAATAATACAGGAAAGACCGTTATTCTAGATGCCATTCGAGCGATTACAGGAAGTTATCAAATAAAAAAAGAAGACTTTTTCTCTTTAGCAAAACCGATAGAAATAGAAGTGAGCTTGGAAATTACGGAAGAGGATTTAAAACTTCTTTTTGAAAACCGAATTATCAGTAAATATAAGAAATATGAACAGTGGATAGAAGATTTTCAAAATAAACTGCCAACTTTTCAAGATAATAAGTTGGATTTTATATATATTCATTATTCTAATGGAAGGACACTTTATCAGGATAAAAGAAAAAAAAGTAATAAATATATTCCATTTGTACTCCCTAAAATCTGTTATATCGGGTGTGACCGAAATATCAGTGAGATAGAGAAAAGCTTTTTGCCGCTGCAGACAGGAATAAAAAATTTGAATTTTCAGAAATGTATATTTACGAAAGGAAAAGACTGTACACACTGTTTTCAATGCCGAAAAATAATAGAAAACAAGAAAGTAGAGGACTTGACAGCGATAGAAACGGCAAAATTATTGGAATATAAATTATATCTTCTCCATATGGGGAAATTTTTAGAGAGTGTAAATCAGTGTTTTCAGAGAAATACGGGAAAGGCACAGGAAATTAACTATCAATTTAAGTTTGACATAGAAGAAGTATTTCATGTTGAAACATTGTTAGAAAGCCATGATAGAGATCGAATAGAGCATATTGAACAGGTAGGAGCAGGTACGAAAAGTTTATATATTCTTTCTTTATTAGAGGCATATATAAAAGAGGAAACCAGTATTCCCAGTATTGTTATGATGGAAGAACCTGAAATCTATCTGCATCCACAGCTTCAAAAGGCAACGGGAGAGGTTCTATATAAACTTTCTAAAAAGAATCAGGTTATCTTTTCCACACATTCCCCTAATATGCTGTTTAATTTTTCCACACGCCAGATTAAACAGGTGGTTCTGGATAAAGATTATTATACGATTGTCCGAGAAGGAGAAGAGATAGATGATATTTTAGATGATTTGGGTTATACGGCAAATGATCTGATGAATGTGAGCTTTGTTTTTATTGTGGAAGGAAAACAAGATAGAAATAGACTTCCGCTGTTGCTAGAAAAGTATTATTCTGAAATCTATGATGAAAGTGGAAAGTTACAGCGTATTTCGATTATAACAACAAATAGTTGTACAAATATAAAGACTTATGCGAATTTAAAATATATTAATCAGCTTTATTTAAAAGATCAATTTTTAATGATACGTGATAGCGATGGCAAAAAGCCAGAATATTTGGTGAAACAGTTATGTAATTATTATAATAATAGACAGCAGGAAGAACAAGGGGCTATCCCAAGAGTGACGCCTAAAAATGTGCTGATATTAAAATATTACTCTTTTGAAAATTATTTTTTAGATCCGAAAGTCATGACGAAAATTGGAATCATAAAGAATGAGGAAGAATTTTATAATATTCTTTACCAGAAATTTAAGGATTATCTCTACCGCCTGACAAGCGTAAAACGTATGCAGCGTATTATCGGGAAAAGGATTAATTCTAAAAAGGATATTATAGATAATATGGAAAGCTTTCGCATTTTCGTGAGAGGTCATAATTTATTTGATATTTTTTATGGGAAATATAGGGGAGAAGAAGAAACAGCTATTTTAAAACAATATGTGGAAGAAGCACCAAGGGAATGTTTTCGGGATATATTAGATGCAATAGATAAGTTTGTTTATTTTGAAAACAGAAAAAAGAACGAAGAGAATATTTAACATAGAAGCAATAATAGAATAAAGTGGATAAATTATAGGAATAAAAAAAGTTATCCACAAAATGTTGAAAATTATGTGGATAACTTTGAGTTTTCTGATAATAAATAGGCTGAAAGCCTAGTAAACAAGCGGTTTTCAAGAAATGTGGATAACTTTTGAAAATGTGGATAACTTTTAAAGTTATCCACATTTTTTAGAATTGAAGGTTGATAAAAGGTTTTTACAAGATATTGTTATGAGATATATTTTAGTTCTCTATATATTGTATAAAATGAGGTTTAGCAAGCGGGATACGAGGGGAAAGAGAGATTTAAAATTTTAGTTAAAAGAGAAGTTTTTTTGAAATTATCCAAAATTTTCTAAATTTTTATGTATTTTGTCTATTGGGTTCAATAATGATATGGATCTGTGGTTCTATGGTTCGCGAGAGGGAAGGGGCTATTCCAACGAAGCCGCGCTCCCGCTCCGTTCCAGACGTAACGGACACTAAATT
>CANRVK010000368.1 GCA_947643285.1 uncultured Eubacteriaceae bacterium | reverse complement strand
TTTTCTTCCCAAACTTCCTCATATTCTGCTTCCCCTCTATGATCTGGTATTTGAAATTCTTCCCTCAATATAGTTCCAAAGTATCTCGCCATTTTTTCTGCTCCGCTCAGATTCAGATGTAATCCTGCGTCATAAGTATCTGTCTGATAATCTAATCCCACCTGCTCTGTGAGTTCCAGAAAATTATAGTAAGCCAAATCATGTTCTTTGGCATATTCTTCCATCTGCACTTCCCATTCCTCATACCAATAAGGATATGTGCTAGGTGCTTTTATCAAAATTAACTGTATATCATTCTCTTTACATAAACTGGTCATTTTATCCAAATAAGCATATGCGTTCTCTCCAAATTGATAATTAGCTAATTTTTTAGGATTCACTTCTCCTGTCACAGGTTTTACATCTACCCGCATATAATATCCATTATGTGATACCTTCTTTTTATCAAATAAATAGATAAAATCTTCTTTATCCAATTCCTGCCAACGTGAATGATAGCGGAGCAAAGGAAAGACATAATCTAAAAATTTTTCATCTTCCATCATAGAAGCCTGAATATTTTTCACCTTTGCCTTAGACCAACGCATACCATCAATCGTCATACGATTATATGCTTCCTTCTGAGGTTCATTATATTGCATTGCGAGCACATTAAATACAACCACTTTAGGCTTTTCTATCTTTAATGTTTCTTCTAACAGATAATAAGACTGCCAGATGAGCTGTTGGGCACTTCCTCTGATATAACTGGTGATTCCATATTCTTCCCAAAGAGTGATAGGTGAAATATTTTCATAGACTTCACAATCTCCAATAAAAATCACATCATGTTGTGTTGTTTCTTCATAGTATTCTGCAATCAAAGCACCTTCTACTATCTGTCCCATATATTTTGGCATCAGAAGGCGCTGTAAAAACCATAGACTCATCAAAATAAAAAAGGCTGTCAATATAGTGATAAAGAAAGATTTTGACTTTATTTTATTCTTTTTCTTCATCTTGTTCTCCATTTCCATATTTTCTAATCCTCTTAAGCACAATTAAAAAGTTTCACAGACTATATTTGTTGTAAAGGTGAGCAGTTTTTTGATAGAATCAAAATTGATTATAAATAAATTGACTCACATCATAACCTACTCCATATGCGCCTAAAATCAATACCATCAAAAACAATCCATACCATATGGTATAGCGAAGAAGTATTGGTTTTTTCGCTATTTTTTCTCTGACACTTCCATTTCTCTGTGCTAAGCTCACCGCTGTTAGTATCAAAAGACCGGCTGCTAATACAATATAATCCGCCATACTAAGTCCTAATTGTAATAAACTCCCATGAAAAAGCTCTGTAATGGTAAGATGAAATTTTGTAAACATATTTCCAAACATCTGAAAGGTCAATGGAACATCTCTATAACAGTCAAATAAGCGCAATGCGCTCATTAATAGAACCGTTCGGATCACTTGAAATAATCGAAACCAAAATTTCCCTTTCACCTGAAATTTTTTATGAAACCGAGCATATAATGGTTCAAATTCTTGTGATATCATAATGACAACATAATTCATCAGTCCCCATACAATAAAATTCCAGCTCGCTCCATGCCAAATACCAGTGGTAAACCAAACTACTCCAGAGGAGAGATATACAGGCAGTCTTTTTCCGATAAATTCTCCTAAGTATTTTCTGGAGAATCGAGATAATTTAAGCATGGGCTGACTCACAGAAATAGGATAAAAAATATAATCCGTAAACCATGTTCCCATTGTAATATGCCATCTTCTCCAATATTCTTTGATGGATTTGGAAAAATATGGTCGGATAAAGTTTTCTTTTACTTCCACTCCTAGTACTTGTGCTACACCAATCGTGATATCGATTCCTCCTGTAAAGTCTGCATATAGTTCAAATGCATAAAATAACATTCCTACCAAGACAAAAACTCCTTGATACTGATCTGGATTTCTGATAATGGTATTCACTCCTACTAAAATTCTATCTGCTATCACTAATTTTTTAAAAAATCCCCACAAGATTCTCTGTAGTCCAAAAGAAACTTGTTTTTTATCAAAAGCGTGTTCTGCAAATAATGTTTTTGATAAATCGTCAAATCTGCTGATAGGTCCTTGTACTAATTGTGGAAAAAAGGAAACAAAGAGAGCGAACTTTCCTAAATTGTATTCCGCTTTATATTTCGAGCGATAAACATCGATTAAATAGCTCATGGATTGAAATGTATAGAAAGAAATCCCCATCGGAAGCACTAAATTTAAAAAGGGCAAGACCTGTTCTTGTCCGGTTTTCCCTATCAAATAGTTGATATTCGCAATTGCAAAATTCGTATACTTTACAACAGCGAGTATCCCGAAGTTGAAAAGTAAACAAAAAATAAGCCATTTTCTTTGATTTGACTTATTTTTCTGCTTATATGCTTTTTTTTCCTCTTTATTCATTTCTTTTTTATGAAGGGCTAAATAGTCATCTTGATGTTCCTTGATCTGCTGCATTTTATATGCGGCAAAATATGTAGAAACTGTGGTGACTGCAATGTAAATAAGATATTTAGGATCTGCAATCGCATAAAAAAGGTAACTAGCCGCTAATAGTAGCGGCCATTGAAACCTTTTTGGAATACTATAATAGAGTAAAAATAATACGGCGATAAATCCTAGAAATCCATAAGATGTAAATAGCATAATTCCCCCTAATCCTCGTCTTGTAAACGCTCAATCAGAGAATATAATGCCTCAGCCGAATTAAAATTTTCTGGAATAATCTCTTCTGCTGGAATTACAACATCAAATTCATGACTAATTTCTGATATCAAAGATACAATATCAAAAGAATCTAAAATTTTATCGTCAATCAAAGTATCACATAATTCAAAATCCACATCTGAGTGCAGTTCTTCTAGTATTGCTAATAATTCTTCCATATTCTCTTAATCTCCTTCTATCTGCAAAAAATTTTCCTTATAGATTTATTATTTCTTCTTTTTGATCTCGGAATCCTGTTTGTATTTTTCTTTTAAAAATACTCGATTCATCTTTCCATTCGGTGTTAATGGCATCTGTTCTAATGCTTCTATATAATTTGGAAGCATATAACGCGGCAGCATCTCTTTTAAAGAAGAAGCAATCTGCGCTGTACTGAGTTCTCCCACATAATATA
>CANRVK010000367.1 GCA_947643285.1 uncultured Eubacteriaceae bacterium | reverse complement strand
TGCGAATTTAGTACCGTTACGTCTGGAACGGAGCGGGAGCGCGGCTTCGTTGGAAGAGTCCTCGCCTTTTGCGGAAACCTAAACGAAGAAATGTAAATTGCAAATAATTGTTGTTTTTTATTTGGAATTGTTATATAATTGTAATAAGAATTCTTTAAGGAGGGATTTTGATGATACAGATTATTGCGGGTGAAAAGGGAAAAGGCAAGACAAAGCATCTAATTGAAAAAGCGAATGCAGACATCAAACAAGCAAAGGGAAATATTGTTTATCTGGATAAAAGTGATAAACATATGTATGAATTGAATAATAAGATCCGACTTATCAATGTAGTTGACTATGGTATAGAGAGCAGTGATGGATTTTTAGGATTTATCAGTGGAATTATATCACAAGATCATGACTTAGATACTATGTTTTTAGATAGTTTTCTAAAATTAGCGCACCTAGAGGGAAAGGACATTACAGATACTATAGATAAATTGGAAAAAATAAGTGAAACATTTCATATTGTATTTGTTCTTAGTGTTTCTATGGATGAAAAATTCCTTCCTGACAATGCTAAATCAAAAGTGCTTATTTCTTTATAATGAATGTTGCTATATTAGCTTATGAGGATATTTCTGTACATATAGAAGCTATATAGAAAGAAGAAAAGCAGATATTAAAGATTGTGGAAAGGAAGGAGAGTTCATGTTTCTCCTTTCTTTCTCGCATTATTCTTCTTTAAAATTGCCGATTCTTCCAAACATACTGATGAGATATAATCCAGCAATTCCTACAAGTGCATAAACAACGCGAGATATCCAAGTCATATCTCCAAAGATAAATGCTACAAGGTCTAATTTAAAAAAACCAATTAATCCCCAGTTAATAGCACCGATGATTACAAGTGTTAGAGCTATATAATCAATTACTTTTGTACTCATGATTGACCTCCTTTCACTTTACTGCTTATATTCGCTGCTTTTATTTATTTCTTTTTAATTTTGCCTTTTTTAGCTGAAAATATAATGGTAAATTATGGATATTTTTTGAAATGACATTTTTTAAAGTATCTTAAGATGTAAAATTTTTTTGATAAGGAGGTTTCTTACGTTGACAGCTTCCAGAAGAAGACCGATTACTTCCGCCCCGTCCAGAAAAAAAATTGTTTCTATTCGTAAGTATAATCGTCTAAATGCTGGCGTGATTATGTTCTTTGTGATGTTTATTTATGTCATTATTAATGTGATCATGTATTTTTCCAGAGAACATATTTCGATTTATGAAGTGACCATACAGGGGGCTATCACACAAGAAAAAAGCTATACCGGAGTTATTGCAAGACAGGAAACAGTTAGTATGACAGACGCAGCAGGGTATGTAAATTATTATATTCGAGAGGGAGAGAGAGTTGCTGTCGGTGATACTGTATATACTTTAGATGAAAGTGGGCGTATCTCAGAGATTTTATTTTCAGATACAAATTCTAATTTAAAAAATGCGGATTTAACAGGATTAAAGAAAGAACTCACCAACTTTTGTTTAGAGTTTTCTAATTTGAAATTTGACAGTGTATATGGATTTAAAATGGATATTGATTATCAGATCTTAGAACTCGCTAATGTGAGTAATATCGCTAACTTAGATCAATTATTGCAGGAAAATAACGGTGGAATCTTTCAAAGAAAGACATCTGCTCAAACAGGATCTATTGCTTATTATATAGATGGAATGGAGGGACTCACTCCAGAAACTGTAACGGAGGAAACCTTTCAAATGGAAAATCAGAAAAGGATAGTCAGAAAATCTTCTGATTTATTAGAGATAAATAGTCCTGTATATAAATTGGTGACGAGTGAAGAATGGTCTTTAATATTTCCTATGACAGAAGAAGATTTGACAAATTATGGTGGGAAAACTTCTCTGACTATCCATATGATACAAGATGATTTCAAGATAAAAGGAAATTTTTCAGTCTATGCAAATGGGAGCGGAACGTATGGGAAATTGGATTTTGATCGATTTATGATTCGATATATCAAGGATCGTTTTTTGAATTTTGAGATTGTGGAAGAGGTAGAAACAGGATTAAAGATTCCTGTTACAGCGGTTACAGAAAAAAATTTTTATACTGTTCCATTAGAATATTTAATAAATAAGGATAATAAAAATGTATTTTTGGTCGAAACATATGATGAAGCAACAAGAACCACTGTCACAAAAGAAATAGAGCCTAATATTTATCAATCCAATGAAAATTATTATTATGTAAGTCCTGATGATTTTCAAACAGGGGATACGCTATTAAAGCCTGATTCAGAAGAAAGATATAAAATAGGTATTACAGCGCCTATTAAAGGAGTGTATAATGTCAATAAAGGTTATACGGTTTTTCGGCAAATTGAAATTATTTCACAAAATCAGGAATATTATATCGTGAAGGCGAATACAAGTTATGGTCTATCTTTATATGATCATATTATTTTAAATAGTAAGACCGTAAAAGAGAATCAAACGATTTATCAATAGCTATGTTGTCTGTGTGGAATGTTGATAATAGTTCATTTGTGGTGATGTCTGTATGAGCAGATTATCCCTTTGGAAAGGAGGTGAAATATTGTTTGTTGATAGAAAATTTAAGACAAGTAGAAAAAAGAATAGAAGAGGCTTGTAAAAAGGGAAATAGGAAGAGAGAAGAGGTAACTTTAATTGCTGTTAGTAAGACAAAACCTGTATCCATGATAGAAACCATTTATCAGGCAGGTGTGAGAGAGTTTGGCGAAAATAAAGTACAAGAACTTTGTGAAAAATATGAACTCATGGAAAAAGATATTCATTGGCATATGATAGGACATTTGCAGAGAAATAAAGTAAGACAAGTCATAGAGAAAGCGTATCTGATTCATTCTGTAGATTCGCTTCGTTTGGCACAACAGATAGAACAAGAAGCTGCAAAGGTGGGAAAGATAGTATCTATTTTAGTGGAAGTCAATGTTGCAGAAGAATCCAGTAAGTTTGGAATCATGTTAGAAGAAACAGAAAGTTTTCTGAAGGAAATTTCGGCGTTTCAGCATATTTCAGTACAAGGACTTATGACCACCGCGCCATTTGTCGAAAATCCAGAAGAAAATCGTATTTATTTTCGGAAATTGTATCAGATAGTGTAACTTTACTTGGGGAATTTTAAGAAATAAAAAAATAAGACGGCATC
>CANRVK010000366.1 GCA_947643285.1 uncultured Eubacteriaceae bacterium | reverse complement strand
GAATAATGTATACAGAAAAGGTAATGGATCATTTTGAGCATCCTAGAAATGTAGGAGAAATTGAAAATGCGAGTGGAATCGGAACAGTGGGAAATGCGAAATGTGGTGATATTATGCGCATTTATTTGGATATAGATGAAAATCAAATTATTCAAGATGTAAAATTTAAGACGTTTGGCTGTGGAGCGGCAGTGGCGACTAGCAGTATGGCAACAGAATTAGTGAAGGGGAAAAATATAAGAGAGGCTCTTAGTGTGACGAATAAGGCGGTGATGGAAGCTCTAGATGGACTTCCTCCTGTAAAGGTACATTGTTCTTTATTGGCAGAAGAGGCAATTCATGCGGCTCTTTGGGATTATGCGCAGAAAAATGGAATCACGATTGAAGGATTAGAAAAGCCAAAATCTGATATTCATGAAGGAGAAGAGGAAGAAACAGAAAGATATTAACTGGAAAAGTGGAAGTGATTATGTTATAATGATCGATAAAAAACATAAACACTTGAAAACACAAAGTTTGTGAGGTTAATATGGAAAAGAAAAAAGTTGTGGTGGGCATGTCAGGCGGAGTAGATTCTTCTGTAGCCGCTTATTTATTAAAAGAACAAGGGTATGATGTAATAGGGGTTACAATGCAGATTTGGCAGGATGAAGATATCACATGTCAGGCAGAAAATGGAGGCTGTTGTGGTCTTAGTGCAGTAGAAGACGCTAGAAAAGTGGCGTGTGATCTGGGAATACCTTATTATGTGATGAATTTTAAACAGGAATTTAAAAAAAATGTGATAGATTATTTTGTGAAAGAATATCTAGAGGGAAGAACACCGAATCCTTGTATCGCTTGTAATCGTTATGTGAAATGGGAATCTCTTTTAAAAAGAAGTTTAGAAATAGGGGCAGATTTTATTGCAACAGGACATTATGCCAAAATTGCAAAGCTTTCTAATGGAAGAATGGCATTACAAAAATCAGCTACAACAGCGAAAGACCAGACATATGCTTTATATAATTTGACACAATATCAGTTGGAACATACGCTTATGCCAATAGGAGAATATACGAAGGAGCAAATAAGAGAAATCGCGGATAAAATACATTTAGAGGTGGCAAAAAAGCCGGATAGTCAAGAAATTTGTTTTATTCCAGATCATGATTATGTTAAGTTTATAGAAGAAAATACGAATAAAGAGATAACGCCCGGAAATTTTGTTACAACAGAGGGAAAGATATTAGGAAAGCATAAAGGTATCACACATTATACGATAGGACAGAGAAAAGGATTAAATCTTTCTGTTGGACACCCTGTTTTTGTATTAGAAATACGTCCCAATAGCAATGAGGTAGTGATTGGAGATGGCACAGAAGTATTTTCAGAGAAGCTTTTCGCTGGAAATATAAATTTTATGGCAATTCCTGCCTTAGAGGAAGAGATGGAAGTGACAGCTAAAATCCGATATAGTCATAAAGGGGCTGTATGTAAAATCCGTAACTATCAAAAAGATAAAATAGAATGTATTTTTAAAGAACCTCAACGTGCGATTACACCGGGACAAGCAGTGGTATTTTATGATGGGGATATTGTTCTAGGCGGAGGAACTATATTAGGAACTAAAGTATAAAATATGTTTCCTGTGAAAAGAGAATCGAATAAACAGATTTTATCTATAAATTAAAATTTTATAAATATAGGAAAAACACTTGTGACTTCAGTAATAATAAGACTTCGACAGAAATGTCAACATAAAAATATGTAATTCTCGTTTTGTGTCCTGTTCTTTTTTCCTTTTATATATTATATTTATTTGCGAAAGGGGGAAGCAGTCGATATGAATCAAAAGAGAATAGGACTGTTCTTAAAAGAACTCCGTAAGGAGAAAGGTTTAACACAAGAACAGCTATCCGAAATATTAGGTGTAACAAACCGCAGTATTTCCCGATGGGAAAACGGAGTAAATATGCCTGATTTTGATTTGGTGATTGAAATCGCAAATTATTTTGATGTGAGCATGGAAGAATTATTAAATGGAGAAAGGAAGAAAGAGATAATGGATAAAAAATCAGAAGAAATCTTTTTAAAGGTAGCGGATTATAATAACGATGAAAAAATTATTTTTTCTAAAAGAGTAAACTTTGTATTTATTATCGGAATTATTGCATTTACAGTATATGCAATTTTAGAACAACAAGGCTTAACAGCAACAGATAGATATGAAAATATAGCAAGTTTTGCTTTAGGTATTGTTTTTGGAGTACTGATTTTCGGAGTTTTATATACAAGCCGATATATGATAAAGATAAAAGCATTTAAACAGAGAGTATTAAACTGGAATAATAACCAAGAAAAAATACATTGATATAATTATATACAAATAGACGACAAATTTTTAGTGAGAGTTTATCAAGAAAAAATTATTTTTGGGAAAAAATACTATCAAAAAGTCAAACACATAAAAGTAGAGCTGGTAAATTTGTGAATCTCCACATTTTACCAGCTTTTATAAATTCTAATAGATACAAAAATTTCTTTCACTTACTTATTAAGATAATATTTTTTATCTTTTGTTCTCACCAATATTTTTTGCCTTTCTAAATCTTTTGTTACTTTTGGAAAGGCATTAGGATATAATATTCCTGCTTCCGCTAACGTTTTAGCGCTATTTTCTGATATTGCCTCACATTGAGATAATTTTTTTATAATCATTTTCTTTCTTAATAAAAATGCTGGCATATTTAACATAGTAAATTCCCCCTTTTTTCAATAAATTCGGATTTATTATTTTAATTTAATTATATCACAGGCATTTATTTTTTTCCATTCGTTTTCACGAGGCTGTCAAAGCTGCTGCATATTGACAATATTTTACATAAAAGTAGCTATTCTTTCTGAAATTGACAATATATGTATCCTATGATAAAATATAGATCTGTTTTACAAATATTTTAATGTACATTGAAAATATATATAAAAGATTATAATGCTAAAAAATCCTTGTATTTTGTGAATATACATAAAATCTTTGTTATACAATGTAATCATATATTCTATGTGAGAATTTAAAGAAATAGGATTGTAAAAAGTGTGATAGAGTTAAGAGAACATTGTGACTAAAGGGGGACGCTCCGGCAAGGAAGTATTCCAAAGAAGCCGCGCTCTCGCTCCGTTCCAGACGTAGCGGTACTAAATTTGCAGCCCCTAACAGG
>CANRVK010000365.1 GCA_947643285.1 uncultured Eubacteriaceae bacterium | reverse complement strand
GAAGAAGATGCGATTAAAGCGATTAAAGGTGGAGAGATTAAAGCAGGAGATGTTGTGGTCATCCGTTATGAAGGACCAAAAGGAGGACCGGGTATGAGAGAAATGTTAAATCCTACCTCTGCAATCGCAGGAATGGGGCTAGGATCTAGCGTTGCTCTGATCACAGATGGCAGATTTTCCGGCGCTTCCAGAGGGGCTTCTATCGGACATGTTTGTCCAGAGGCAGCAGTGGGAGGACCAATCGCCCTTGTAAAAGAAGGAGATATCATAAAGATCAATATTCCAGAAAATCAATTACAGTTAATGGTATCAGAAGAAGAACTGGCAGAGAGAAAAAAGAATTGGAAACCCAAAAAACCAGAAATTACAACAGGTTATCTTGCCAGATATGCTTCTTTAGTGACTTCAGCAGAACGAGGAGCTATCTTAGAAGTTCCTAGAAATTAGGAAAGAGAAAAAATAAAAAATAATAGGAAAGAAAATGTGAAAGAAAGGTAAGAGAGATTATGCAGCTAAATGGTTCAGAAATAGTAATAGAGTGTTTAAAAGAACATGGAGTAGATACTGTATTTGGATATCCGGGTGGATCGATTTTAAATATTTATGATGCTTTATATAAACATTCCGATGAGATCACCCATATATTGACCTCTCATGAACAGGGAGCGGCACATGCAGCAGATGGATATGCCAGAGCAACAGGGAAAGTAGGGGTTTGCATGGCGACTTCTGGACCGGGAGCTACTAATTTAGTGACCGGAATAGCAACTGCCTATATGGATTCCAGCCCTATTGTTGCGATAACAGCGAATGTGGCAGTGCCAATGCTAGGAAAAGATAGTTTTCAGGAGATTGATATCACAGGTGTGACTATGCCGATCACAAAACATAATTTTATTGTGAAACGAATAGAAGATTTGGCAGATACCTTAAGACAGGCTTTTTATATCGCAAAATCTGGAAGACCCGGACCTGTCCTAGTTGATATCACAAAAGATGTGACGGCTGCAGTCTGCGAATATGAAAAAAAAGACCCTATTCCTGTGATTCGCACAACAGATATCAGAGAAGAAGATATACAAAAAGCGATTGAATTGATCAATCATGCTCAAAAACCTTATGTATTTATCGGTGGCGGAGCAGTTCTTTCAGAAGCTTTTGATGAAATACAAGAATTTGTTCATAAAATAAACGCTCCTGTCTGTGATACATTAATGGGAAAAGGCGCATTTAATGGAAATGATCCGCTCTATACAGGAATGTTGGGAATGCATGGCACAAAAACATCTAATTACGGGGTGACAGAATGTGATTTATTAATCGTATTAGGCGCGCGTTTTAGTGACCGTGTGACAGGAAATGCTTCTAAATTTGCACAAAATACAAAGATTTTGCATATTGATATAGATCCAGCAGAAATTAACAAAAATATTCGTTCTTATTCTAGTGTGATAGGGGATATTAGGGTCATTTTAAATAAAATAAATTCTAACATAAAAGAGCAGAAACATGAAGAGTGGGTAAAACATATTATGCAGTATAAAGAAAAATATCCTATGCACTATTCACAAGATAGCTTAACAGGACCTTATATCATAGAAAAAATTTATGAACTCACAAAAGGAGATGCCATTATTACAACAGAAGTAGGACAGCATCAGATGTGGGCAGCTCAGTATTATAAATATAAAGCTCCCAGAACATTTCTTTCTTCCGGCGGATTAGGCACAATGGGATTCGGATTAGGAGCTTGTATTGGAGCGAAAATGGGAAGAAAAGATAAGACTGTAATCAATATCGCAGGAGATGGCTGCTTTAGAATGAATATGAATGAAATAGCGACTGCTGCCAGATACAATATTCCGATCATACAAGTAATCGTAAATAATCATGTTTTAGGAATGGTAAGACAATGGCAGACCTTGTTTTATGGAAAACGCTATTCTAATACAATTTTAAATGACACCGTAGATTTTGTAAAATTATCAGAAGCTATGGGGGCAAAGGCATATAGAGTGACAAAAAAAGAAGAATTAGAAACAGTGTTAAAAGAGGCACTTGATTTAAAAATGCCAGTCGTGTTAGATTGCCAGATAGATTGTGATGATAAGGTATGGCCTATGGTAGCCCCCGGCGCTCCGATACAAGAGGCATTTAGTGAAGAGGATATCACAAATTAAAGAAGAAAATAAGCATTACGAGTTTATATGATTTCATTTTTGTAGAATAGTAAGTTGAGTATATTTTTTATGGAAAAAAATCATAGAAAAAGAATGTGATAAATATATTAGACTTGAGAATAGAAGTTGCTATTCGCTATTCAGGGGAGCGAGAGGTTGACTAAGGGTTCGCACAGGGGCGCACCTATTCCAACGAAGCCGCGCTCCCGCTCCGTTCCAGACGTAATGGTACTAAATTCGCAGTCCCGCTTCTTGCGGGTTTGCTCATTAAGTACCAACGTCTTCCAAGGGGCTTCTTTTGGAATAGGTGCGCTCCTGTGCTAGTTTATATCATAGGGGCAGCTTGTGAAGTTTGATATGTTTCTTTTTCAATTTTGGGAAAATAAAATACAGTTAGTGTGAATGATGTTGTGAATGATGTATAGGTTAAAGATAGTAGGTTTTATGATTAATTGACCATGCTACTTAGTCACGGTTTATGAATAAGTGGTATGAAAGACTACTCTTTGAATTCGATAATATCTTCTATTTTACAATGTAGGTAACTGCAAATGCTATCTAAAGTAGCCATAGAAACATATTCATTTTTGGATATTTTAGCAAGAGTAGACATACTCATTCCTGTGGCTTCTCGAAGTTGTGTTTTGGTCATATCTTTTTCCAGCAATAATCTCAATAAGGGTTTGTAAGAAAACATGATATCTACCTCCTTTATTTAGATTATAGCATAGAAAATAATATAGTCAATATAAAGTATTTAAAGAATCATATATTACAGATTGACTTTTTATATTGTGAATGATACGATATAGGTTAGGTATTAACATAAATATTTTACCACAATGTTTCTTTTTAAATATTTGTATAAAAGAATAGAATAAAAAATATAATTACTGAAAATTTGCTTCTAAGAAGAAGTTGTATGAGTGGATAAATAGTAGAAGTGTCAATAAACTAGCGGAGGCAGATACCTATTCCAAAAGAAGCCCCTTGGAAGACGTCGGCACTTAATGAGCAGTTCCGC
>CANRVK010000364.1 GCA_947643285.1 uncultured Eubacteriaceae bacterium | reverse complement strand
ACTTTACTTATATCATTTAATCTCATAGCTAAAGAATTTGTAAACCCTCCCGGCATATGCTGTACCAATACCATTGGAGCATTCATGTTCTGAGGAAGAAAGGGAATTAGGGATTGTAATGTTTTTGGACCTCCTGTAGAACATGCTAAGGCAATTAATTTGTTTCCAGAACCTTTTATCAATGAGGTATCTGGTCTTATAATAGAATTCTTTCTCTCTGTGGTTGTTAAAGGTTTTTTCTTCCAGACACTGCTAAAAGAAGGTCTTACTGCCCGTTGTTCTGTCGCCACTTCCAGTATCCTAAGCAGTGCTTCTCGAAACGTATTACTTTTGGCATTAATCAAATTTTCTGGTTTTTTAATGAAATCAAAAGCGCCACGATCTAATGCTATCATTGTTTCTTCTGCACTCTCATCTGCTTTTGTGCTGCATATGATCACTTTAGAAGTGACTTCTTTATGTTTTTCTAATTCCTCTAAAACCTCCAGTCCTGTCATCTTAGGCATATAAATATCTAACAGAACAGCATCATATAAGGTCGGAGAATTCAATAATAATTTCAGTCCCGCCTGACCATCATTAGCAATATCTTTTACTATAAATCTATCATCTGAATTTACAGTATCAGATAATACTCTTCTCATAAGTACAGAGTCATCGACAATCAATATATTCTTTTTCATTTTATCAGCCCTTTTCATTTTTTCCTATAATTGATTTCCTCTGCAAAAATAAGCTAATAGAGATCAACTACAGGCATTACTATTTTTATTTTGTCTTCTCTTATTATATCATATATTTTGCTAAAATAGGTTTTTATTTTTTCATTTTTTTTAAAATTTTATTATTTTTAGAATCTTCTAGGAATTTTTTATTTTGACTTGACTATTGCCTATTATCTTCTTGTTTTTGCCCGAAAAATATTCATAAAAATCTGAGCAATTCCTACCTTTCCATAGATATCCATCTGCGCATCTTCTAATAATCCCTTCGCTATCTTTTCATATGCTTTAGAAGCTTTTGCATTTTCATCTACGATAGATACCGGCTTTTGCTGCATGATCGCTTTTGATACATGAGAATCATTTGGAATTAATCCTAAAAATTCCAGTTTGATTCCTAAAAACTTACTCACTACAGAATTGACTTTTAAATACAACTCTCTCGCTTCTTCTGCTCCATTCACTTTATTCGCGAGCACTTTTATAGTAGTATTTTCTGAATCAAAATCAGATGAGCGCTTTAATACTTTTAGCAATGAATAAAAATCTGTGATGGATGTCGGTTCTGGAGTGGTCACTACAATCACTTCTTTACTACATTTTACAAATTCCATAACGGTATCTGATATTCCTGCTCCCGTATCCACAATAATAATATCAAACATTGTATCTAATTGCATTAATTTACTTGCCAGAAATCGAACATTTTCTTTAGAAAGATTAGATAATTCTGCTATACCAGAGCCTCCAGAAATAAAGCCGATATCCATAGGACCTTTTGTGATGATTTCCTCTATTTTCTTATTGCGAAAAACCACATCAGATAAATTATATTCTGGAAAAACACCAAACATCACTTCTATATTGGCAAGCCCAAAATCTGCATCAAATATAAGCACACGATATCCTAGCTTTCTAAACTGTACTGCTAAATTCACCGCTGTGCTGGACTTTCCTACTCCGCCTTTTCCGCTGGTAATCGTGAGCAATCTCGCACTTTTATTCACTTGTACTTGCTGTGCCTTCACTATATTTCTTAAGTTCTGTGCTTGATCCATTTAATCTTCCCCTCTCCCAAGCAGGCGCTTCGCAATATTTTGCACATTAATAACGGAAATATCATCTGGAACATTTTGACCAGAAGCGGTATAAGATAATGTTCCATGGGTCAAGATAGCGATATTTAAAATATTTCCTACGCTGCTTGTTTCATCTAACTTTGTAAAAATGATGCGATATTTTCCTAATTGTGAATATTTTTCACATATCTTCACTAAATCTTTATATTTCGTAGTAACACTTAAAACTAGGCTGATTTCCATCTCATAGTTCTTATTTTGTTCCATACTCGCAATGAGATCGAACAATTCCGCACATTGTTCTTTATTTTTATGAGAACGTCCTGCTGTATCTATGAATATCATATCATATTCCTTTAATTCTTCCAACCCCTGTACTAAATCACTTTCTGAATAGACGATTTTTAAAGGAATATCTAAAATACTGGCATAAGTGCGAAGCTGCTCTACTGCTGAAATTCGATATGTGTCAGCGGTCATTAATGCTATCTTCGCCCTATGTTTTAATTTCATCTCAGAAACTAACTTCGCTATCGTCGTTGTCTTTCCCACTCCTGTAGGTCCTACAAAGAAGACGACTTTTTTCTGCCCTTCCTTATATATAATCGGATCAGGCTCTCCTAATTTTAAAATAATTTTTTGATAAACAGCCGCTAAAACACTTTCTAAAGACGCCTCTTTTTTTAATCCTCTTTCTACTTCTGTAAAAATTTGATTAACATACATTTCTTGTACGTCATTATCAATTAAATGTTTATAAACTAACCGTAAAAAAGGCAGGTTTTCTCTTTCTTCCTGCTCCACTGCCTTTTCCTTTTCTTCCTTTATTGGTTCCTGTCTTTTCATTTGATTCTCCAACATACTCTGAATATTGACCAATCTTTTCTCAAAGGCAGCATCTTCTTTTGGTTTTTTATTGATTTGGTTGTCCTTTTCTTCTTCCTGTTTTGGTTCTGGTAAAACCTGTTTTTTTTCTGCTGCCTCTTCTTTTTGAAGCAAATCTTCCTTTTCTTCTAATGCGGCTGTGACTTCCACCATATCTTTACGAAACATTCCAAAAATCCCTTTTTGTTTTGTCGTGCAGATATTCATGACAATGGCATTGCTTCCCATCTCTTCTCTAGCCGCTAAAATTGCCTCTTCTTCTGTATTTCCCTGAAATTTTTTAATAATCATCCTGCTGTCACCATCCCTACTGACTGTAATTCTACATTAGATTCGACTTCATTATAAGAGATCACGATTAAATCTCTAAAATAATCTTGTGTCAATCTCTTAAAATAAGCCCGCACAATAGGAGAAGTAATAATGATTGGACTCTTCCCCATATTTTCTAATTTTCCTACCTGTTCTTCTACAGAGTTAATAATACTTTTTGTTCTCTCTGGAGCTAATGTTAAATATGCGCCCTGTTCTGTCTGTTTTACA
>CANRVK010000363.1 GCA_947643285.1 uncultured Eubacteriaceae bacterium | reverse complement strand
TACTATGAACAAAATGGCAGAAGACATTAGTAAAAAAATAAAGGAATTAAATGGTGGAAAATCTGTAAATGCAGTATTTGTAGTAGGAGGCGGAGGAAAAGTTCCGGGATTTACAGAAAAATTAGCGGAAAATTTAGGGATCTTAAAAGAAAGAGTTGCACTGCGTGGGGCGGAGGTGATGGGAAATATTGAGTTTATGGACGAATCAATAAAAAAAGATTCTCTATTAGTCACCCCGATTGGAATCTGCCTGAATTTTTATAATCAGAAAAATAGTTTTATTTTTATTTATTTTAATGGAGAGCGTATGAAACTCTATGATAATGATAAACTGACTATTATGGATGCTGTGATGCAGGCAGATTATCCAAATGATTTTTTATTCCCACGCAGAGGGAAAGAACTTAAGTTTCAGGTGAATGGAAAGCAGAGAATTATTCGAGGAGAGGCAGGAGATAGTGCAATTATTTTATTAAATGGAGAAACCGTGAATTTACAAACTGCGATTAAGCAGAATGACCGAATTATTATAAAAGAATCTACCATAGGAGAACCTGCTGCCTGTACATTAGACAGTTTGCCAGAATATGAAGAAACCATGATATTTGAAGTAGAAAAAAGAAAAATCGTCTGCCCCAAATTTACACAAGTAAACGGAAAATTAGAAGCGGGATATTATCAAATAAAACAAAATGATAAAATTGAATTTTTAGATTATTATACAGCAGAACAAGTGGCACAATTTTTAGATATCAATTTAGATATGGTGAAATTATATATCAATAATCGTTTAGCAGATAGAACCGACAAAGTCTATGAAAACTTTTCGCTCAAATGGAAAGAGTTGACGGGGACATATGAAGATCTATTAGAAATAGAAGAGGAAAGATAATAGTTTTCGTCTAATTTGTTAAAATAAGCAGTAAAATAGGGTTTTTTTGACAAATTATGAAGGAACTCCTAGTGTATTAACAAAGAAATGACACATAATAATAGCGTAACAAACAACCAAATTCATTTTAAGGAGGCGCTTTATTATGGCAAGTAATTCTAACAGATCTACTGTACCAGAAGCACGAGAGGCATTAAACAGATTTAAGTATGAAGTAGCAAATGAAATTGGTGTACCTTTAAGCCAAGGATATAATGGTAATCTCACTTCTTATCAGAATGGTTCTGTAGGCGGATATATGGTAAAGAAAATGATTGAAGCCCAAGAAAAACAGATGGCTGGTAAATAAAACAAAAAAGAAATGACTGCTGGATTTGGTATATTTTATGTGAATAGGATATACCAAAACAGCAGTATAAAAGAGGAGATCAAATTACATATGCGTGTGATTGCAGGAAAAGCGAGAAGATTAGCATTAAAAACCATAGAAGGAATGGATACAAGACCTACTACCGATCGCATCAAAGAAACATTATTTAATATCTTGCAGCAGGATTTATATGATTGTTATTTTCTAGATCTATTCAGCGGCAGCGGAGCGATTGGAATAGAAGCTTTGAGTCGAGGGGCAAAAGAGGCTTATTTTGTAGAAAATAATAAAAAGGCAGCAGATTGTATCAAAGAAAATTTAGCATTTACGAAATTAAAAGAACATGCTATTGTAATGGAAGTAGATGTTTTAACAGCTTTAAAAAGATTAGAAGATAAAAAGATCGTATTTTCTATTATTTTTATAGATCCTCCTTATCATAAAATGTTGGAAAAAGAGGTGCTAAAGTATTTACAATATTCTTCTTTGATAGACAATCATACCTTAATTATCGTAGAAGCTGCTTTGGATACAGAAATTTCTTATTTACAGGAATATGGATATTATTTGGAGAAAAAAAAGCAATATAAAACAAATCAACATTACTTTATTAGGAAAAAAATAGAGTAATCGCTAGAAGAAACATAATTTAGGATTAGGAAAAGGAGTATGTTATAATGAAAAGGGCTATTTATCCGGGAAGTTTCGATCCTGTCACTTATGGGCATTTAGATGTGATTGAACGCTCTTTAAAGATTACAGATGAATTGATTGTAGGAGTGTTAAAAAATAATTCCAAACATCCTTTATTTTCAGTAGAAGAACGAGTGAGTATGTTGATAGAAGTTACGAAGCATATTCCTAATGTGAGGGTAGAAGCATTTGATGGTCTTTTGGTAGATTATGCCTGCCAATCTCATGCCAATATTATTGTGAGAGGTCTGCGGGCGATTACAGATTTTGAATATGAACTTCAGATGTCGCAGACAAATTATGTTTTAAATCCGCAAATAGATACTGTATTTTTAACTACACGTCTAGAGTATGCTTATTTGAGTTCTAGCACGGTGAAAGAAGTGGCTATGATGGGAGGGGATATTAAAAAATTTGTTCCAGATATAGTAGGAGAGAAAGTACGCGAAAAATATCAGCTAAGGAGAGAGAAAAATGAGTAAAATCGAAAGGCTTATTGAGGAAATAGAACAATACATAGAAGATTGTAAATCTTATCCTCTTTCTAATTCTAAAATTATTGTGAATAAAGATACTATTTTAGAATTATTATCAGAATTGAAAATGCGTACTCCAGATGAAATTAAAAAATGTCAGAATATTATTAAAAATAGAGATGAAATTCTAAATAAAGCTAGGGCAGATGCAGATGGGATACTAAATAAAGCACAAGCAGAAGCCAATATGATGTTAAATAAGGCACAGACAGATTCAGAATTGATGTTACGTCAAACAACGATTCAAACAAATGAATTGATTGATGAGCATGAAATTATGCAACAAGCGTTTGCAAAAGCGAATGAAATTGTGCAAGATGCTACAAATCAAGCACAGGATTTGGTGGATGCAGCTACAATGGACGCAAATAATATCAGGTTGGGAGCGATTCAATATACCGATGAAATGTTAGAAGGCGTACAACAGATTATAGCGGATATGGTAGAGGATTCTAGACAGCGTTATGAGGGGTTTTATGAGGCTTTAAATGCTACTTTTGGACAAATACAGGCGAATAGAGATGAATTAGTAGGACAAGAGGAAGAAGAAAGTGCAGAAACGAAAGGATATGAGAATTATGAAGAGTACAAAGGGGAAGACGATTCTTACCAAGAATAGGTAGGAATCGTTTTTTCACGTCTTTTTATGTTAGTAAGAAGTTGGGATAGATTACTTGAAGTTGGAAAAGTTCCGCTCCGGCAAGGAAGTATTCCAGCGAAGCCGCGCTTTCGCTCCGTTCCAGACGT
>CANRVK010000362.1 GCA_947643285.1 uncultured Eubacteriaceae bacterium | reverse complement strand
CGGAACTGCTCATTAAGTACCAACGTCTTCCAAGGGGCTTCTTTTGGAATACTTCTTTGCCTCCGCTAGGTTGTGTTACAATCAACATTAGCGTTTGTTCATAATTTGACTTCTAGAACTCGATGATATTTATTTTGCTGTTTTAGGGGAATAAATCATTTTTGCGCTAAAATACAATACCAGTCGAATTCTTCAGGTGGTAAGCTACATTGAATTGGAAAGTTAACATTTTTTATAATTCGATATCCCATCTGTTTTAATTCATCTAAAATTAGTTCTTTTCTTATAGGAAAATATTTCTCTTCAAAGATTTCCCTTCGGACAACTTTTTGTTCCTTTTCAAAAGAATACACAATATGGAAAATAATGCTTCCATCTTGCATATAATCCCAAAACTGTATTGTATCTATACGGTAATCGTTCCTATAGATCGGAGAATAAAAGTAAAACCTTTGATGTTCCTTTACTATTTTGTCCCAATTTCTTGTATCTAAATAGATATAACCTCCTACTGAAACAAGGGAATCCATGATATGTAAGGTTTTTATCACCTCATCATTCTCAACATATGGCAACGAGTTTCCCGTACTCATAACACAATCATACTTTTTTTCTGTATTTTCAGCAATCTCTCGAAAGTCAGACTGAAATAATTGAACATTAATGTTTCTTTCTTTCGCTTTTTCCTCACATTTTTTTAGCATATTTGCACTTAAGTCTGAACCCGTTAACTGATAACCAAGTTCTGATAACTGTAATGTTATATTACCTGTTCCGATACTACAGTCAAGAATAGTATTTACTTTTGTTCCATCAAAAATCTTCTTCCAATGTTCTTTTACTATCTGCCACTTTTTTTCATCAAAACCTATATCATAAATTTCTGTATTGTCATAAATTGTTCCCATTCTTTTTTCCCTCTTTTTAAAATATAATAAAATGTATACCATCATAAATAATCAAGCATCTTCTCATGCAGTTTCTATTACAATATATTTTGTTATATCTCCATACGAATTGGCACTTCAAAATAATTTTGCTATTTAATAATTTTATTCTATCACATCATCTGTCAATTTTCTACTGTATTATTTATATTTATCACTTATGAAATTTCAAATCCTTTAAAAACAAAATCTCTAAAATTCCCATATTCATCTATAAAGTGATACTATCATGCTTTAAAACTTGCCTCCTCTGCAAACTAGCCCCTGACCGGAACTATTCTAAAAGAAGCCCCTTGGAAGACGTTGGTACTTAATAAGCAGTTCCGTTAGGGACTGCGAATTTAGTACCGCTACGTCTGGAACGGAGCGAGAGCGCGGCTTCGTTAGAATAGTTCCGGTCAGGGGCGAACCTTTAATCAAAAGCTGAAAAATAACACTATTGTTCTTTTGATAATAATGAGATCTTAATATAGAAACTTTCCATCAGCTTATCGAGCTTATCGTAATAAAAAAGACTTGTCAAACGTGAAAATCTATATTAAAGTGAATATTAAGAAAAGCAGAATTATAAAGTCGTGCAGAAAAGGAGGTTTTTTTATGATACCAACTCAATACTCTATCCATTTAGTGCCACTAGACACCATTTCAGGATTTGAAGTGCGTCCGGGATTTTATGAAATCAATGGCGCTACCGCTATTCCGGGCGGTGTCAATTTCACCATTCACTCTCATGGTGCTACTTCCTGTGAACTCCTTTTATTTCGTCGGGAAACAGATGAGCCTTTTGCTATCCTCCCCTTTCCTGAGCATTATAAAGTAGGAAATGTCTATTCTATGATTGTATTTAAACTTCATATTGAAGACTTTGAATATGCCTATCGTTTAGACGGACCTTATAATCCTAAAAAAGGACTCATTTTTGATAAGACCAAATATCTATTAGACCCTTATGCTAAAGCTGTTACTGGACAGAGTCAATGGGGAGTATCCCATTCTAGAGGGCAGCACTATAAAGCAAGAGTGGTAAAAGATGATTTTGATTGGGGAAAATGTAAACAGCCTCTCATCGCGATGGACGAATTGATCATTTATGAAATGCATGTGCGTGGCTTTACCATACACCCCAGTTCCGGCGTTAAATTTCCCGGAACATTCGATGGATTGCTCGAAAAACTTCCTTATTTAAAGGAATTAGGAGTAAATGTAGTAGAACTCATGCCCATCTTTGAATTTGATGAAACCATGGAAGCCAGAGAATATAATGGCAAAAATCTCTATAACTATTGGGGTTATAATACAGTCAGCTTTTTTTCTCCTAACACTAGCTATACTGCGAGTACAGAATACAACCGCGAGGGAAATGAATTAAAAAAATTGATTAAAACCTTTAATGAAAATGGAATAGAAGTCTTTTTAGACGTCGTATTCAATCATACTGCAGAAGGAAATGAAAAAGGTCCTTTCTTTTCTTTTAAGGGAGTAGATAATAATATTTATTACTTACTCACTCCTGAAGGTTTCTACTATAATTTCAGCGGCTGCGGAAACACATTAAACTGTAACCACCCCATTGTACAACAGATGATATTAGAGTGTATGCGCTATTGGGTCATCACTTATCATATCGACGGTTTCCGATTTGATTTAGCTTCTATATTAGGAAGAAATGAAGATGGCTCTCCGATGAAGCAGCCTCCTCTTTTACAGAGTCTTGCCTTCGATCCTATTCTTGGAAACGTGAAATTAATTGCGGAGGCTTGGGATGCAGGCGGATTATATCAAGTAGGCAGTTTCCCTTCTTGGAATCGCTGGGCAGAATGGAATGGAAAATATCGAGATGACATCAGAAGATTTTTAAAAGGAGATGATGGTCTTGCAACAGCCGCCGCCCATAGAATCTCTGGCTCTCCCGATTTATATGATCCTAATATACGTGGTGCAAATGCTTCCGTCAATTTCATCACCTGTCATGATGGTTTCACTCTATATGATCTCTATTCCTACAACGAAAAACATAATGAGGCAAATGGTTGGGAAAACACAGATGGCGCGAGTGACAACTATAGTTGGAACTGCGGAGTAGAGGGAGATACCGATAATATAGAAATTATCCACCTGAGAAAGAGAATGATAAAAAATGCCTGTGTCACTCTTCTATGCAGCCGCGGTACTCCTATGTTTCTTGCCGGAGATGAATTTTGCAATACACAATTTGGAAATAATAATCCCTACTGTCAAGATAATGAAATTTCTTGGTTAGACTGGTCACTGTTAGAGAAAAATAGAGAAATATTTGAATTTTTTAA
>CANRVK010000361.1 GCA_947643285.1 uncultured Eubacteriaceae bacterium | reverse complement strand
GGAGCGCTGGCATTAGCGGGGGATACAAACACTCCTACAGGAAAAATAGGCGAGGAGATGAAAGTGAAGTTACATATTATGAACACAAATGAATATCTGGATGCAGAAGCTGTATTGATTACACCAAAAGTATCCAGCGATAAAAATGTGTTTCCTTTTGAAATTTCAAAGGCAAATTATTCTTTAACGATTGATGGGGATACGAATCCAGCAGACAGAGGTTCTATTTTAGATGCAGGAGATGATGCATTAGTAACTTTTACCTTTACTGTTCGCGATGATGTGGCAACAGGATATTACCCGATAGAATTTAATATCACTTATCGAATGGATGAAATGATGCAGTCTGTTACGGTTACCTCTTATGTTTATATTGAAGGAAAAGAAGAAGAAACAAGCAGCAGCAGTAAACAGAATCTGCAAATTTCACTTCGTGACAGCCCTGTGCTTCCGCCAGCTACTTATGGTCAGCCTATTTATTATGATCTATATTTGACTAATTATGGGGAAAATGATGCTTATTCCGTGACAATCGCGCCACAAGTATCAGAAGATCCTACAAAATTTCCATTTGAAATTGAGCAGACCAGTTATGAACAGCTTCTTTCTAATCCTCTTTTAGGAACAAAGAGTCAGCCAGATGTAGAAGCGAGAAAACAGAGGGTTCATTTTGCGATGACAGCAAGAGTAAACTTAAAGAGTGGTTATTACCCAGTCGTATTTCATATCACCGCATTAGATGCAAATGGAGAAACCTATACTATAGATCAAACGGTTTATTTTAATGTAGCAGGAAATCCAAAAGAAGATGAAACAGAAACAACCACTACAACAGAACCTCCTACTACTCATAATACTTCTGTTCCCAGATTAATTATCACAGGATATGAAGTAGATAAAGAAGAAATAAAAGCAGGTGATGCATTTAAATTAACACTTCATATTATGAATGCTTCCAATAGAACGTCTGTATCCAATGTGAAATTTACCTTGAGTTCTCAAGAAGGTCAGGATAATGTGAATTGTTTTATTCCACAGTCAGGATCTAGTACTGTATTTGTAGAGCGAATCGGAAAGGGGCAGACGATAGATTTAGACATTGAAATGACAGCAAAACCCACATTAGAGGCGAAATCTTATCCTCTTACGATTGAATCAGAGTATGAAGATGAAGATGTAAAATCTTATACAGGAACAGAGAGTATTTCTATTCCTGTCACACAAGAACTGAGAGTGAGTGTGGGAGATATAGAAGTGATGCCAGCTTATATTGATGTAGGGGCACAATCTAATGTCATGTTTGGTGTGAATAACATGGGCAAGAGCAAAATATATAATGTCAATATATCATTTGAAGGAGATTCCATTACAGGAGGAGAAGCTTTTAAAGGAAATTTAGATTCCGGCGCGACTGCAAATGTAGATGTTATGGTAACAGGCGCAGCACAGACCATGGACGATGGCACAGTAAAAGCGATTATCTCTTATGAAAATGAGAAAGGAAAAATTTTTACAATAGAAAAAGAATTTAACCTATTTGTATCAGAACCCATGCCTATAGAGGATGATACATTTGTAGATCCGAGCATAATGGACGATCCGAATATGGTGAATCCGACAAATCCAAATATGAAATGGTACATCATAGGAGGCATCGGAGCAGCAGTTGTTATTATAGTAGCAGTTGTGATAATTATCAGAAAGAGAAAAAAACGCAAACAAGAATTAGAAGGAATGGATGACAATGAGATTCTTTGATTTAATACGAATGAGCAGCAGTAATTTATGGCGTAGAAAACTTCGTACATTTTTAACAGTCTTAGGTGTTGTGATAGGTACGGCGTCAATTATTGTCATGGTTTCTATCGGAATAGGACAGAATAGAAGTCTTATGGCTATGATTGAAGAATCAGGAAGTTTGACATCGGTTGAGGTATATAATTCTGGAGGAGGAATGGTATATTATTCCGATGGTTCTATGTCAAGCTCCGATGAAAACTTGATGTTAAATGATTCTATGATAGAAACCTTTTTGCAAATACCTCATGTGACTTCTGTTTCCAGACAGCTACGCTATGGAGTAATCATGAAGCAAGGACCTTATGCTAATGAGTATGTTTCTTTATATGGAGTGGATAGGGACATACTAGAAAAGATACCATTAGGAGAAGGAAAACTGCCAAATAAAGATGCAGATTCTTTGGAATTTGTGGTAGGAAATAATATTATAACAGAATTTATGAATGAGAAAACACAACAGAGTTATTGGCAGACAGGTGAAATTCCTGATGTAGATTTTATGGGGCAGCCAGTTTTTACTATCTTTGATAGAAATGCTTATTATCAATTCCAAAGTGGAGAGGGGCAAGCGCCTAAAAAATATCTTCTGCAAGCGAGCGGTTTAGTAGAGGGTGGTGTAAACGATTGGAATCGTTATAGTTATGGTATGTATTGTGATGTGGACGCTTTGACAAATACTCTGAAAAAAACATTCAGAAATAAGGTGATTCCGGGTCAGCCAACACAAAAAAATGGAAAGCCTTATGCCGAGATTTGTTATGATCAAGTAAATGTGAATGTAGATAAAATGGATAATGTAGAAGCTGTATTAAAGGAAATTCAAGAGATAGGTTTTCAGGCGTACAGTGACGCGGAATATATGGAAACAATGCAAAAAGAATCCCAGACCACACAGTTAGTATTAGGAGGTATCGGAGCAGTTTCTCTCTTTGTAGCTGCTATCGGAATCGCCAACACCATGATGATGTCCATCTATGAGCGCACAAAAGAAATTGGAATTTTAAAAGTATTAGGATGTGCGATGGGAAATATAAGGACTCTCTTTTTGATGGAGGCAGCTTTTATCGGATTTTTCGGCGGAATGTTAGGAATAGGCATCAGCTACGGTATCTCAGCAATGATCAATAAAGTAGCCGGAAATATGTATGGAAATATGTATGGCAGCACACAGACTAATATTTCCTATATCCCACCGTGGCTCGCTTTCGCCGCTTTAGGCTTTGCTGTATTAATCGGAATCATTTCTGGATTTTTACCAGCTCTTAGAGCCATGAAACTCAGCCCATTAGCCGCAATCAGAAATGAATAAAAATATATCCATACACAAGAAAAACTTACAGTTCCCTTTTTTGTCATAAAATCCGCTTCTCATAAAGTAGAATAGCCAACAACCCAGCGGAGACAAGTACCTATTCCAAAAGAAGCCCCTTGGAAGACGTCGGCACTTAATAAGCAAACCCGC
>CANRVK010000360.1 GCA_947643285.1 uncultured Eubacteriaceae bacterium | reverse complement strand
AGAAGCGAGCAGGGCATCGCCTTTATAAACAGGCAGTCTTGCGACGATAAGATCGGTAATAAGAGATAACAAAAGCGTGGAAATTAATACCTTTCCGACAAAAATCTTAGAAAAATAATTTTTTACTAAGATGAGAGCCAACAGAGGAATGTTAAATACAAATACAAAAAATCCTATCGGAATGTGAAAAAGGTAATTTAACAAAATCGCCACACCGCTCGCTCCACCGGGAGCGATATTGTGCGGTGCTGCAAAGGAATTAATTCCCAGTGCATAAATAAAACATCCTGCAATATTAAATAAAATATTTTTTATAATCTGTTTTCTCAGAAGCTTTTCATACATCGTGTGTTCTCCTCACTCACTTATAGAAATGATTTCTACTTTTCCATATTTTCTTTCATCAAGTAATATAAAGTAGTCACTCCTGCTCCCGTAGCGCCTTTGGATTCATATTCGTATCGTGGACCTCCTGTCCAAGCTGTTCCAGCGATATCGATATGTATCCATGGAAGTTCTTTTGTAAAAGCCTGAATGAATAGTCCGGCTGTAATCGTTCCACATCCGCCGCTGGTATTGCTGATATCTGCCATATCACTATTTAACATTTCTTTGAATTCATCATAAATAGGCAAGCGCCAATACTTTTCTCCAGAATTTTCAAACGCTTGTTCAAACTCTTTATAGAAATCATCATCATTTGACAATGTTCCTGCTGCCACCCCTCCAAACATAGAAGCTACCGCTCCTGTCAAGGTTGCGATATCCACAATACGAGTTGCCTTTTCTTTCTCAATCGCATAGGTCACAGCATCTGCTAAGATTAATCTTCCTTCTGCATCGGTATTTCCAACTTCGATTGTCTTTTTCGACATGCTTCCAATCACATCTCCAGGGATAAAGGCATCTCTGGAAATACGATTTTCACAGCTTGGAATCACAACGGTAACATTCTTTTTCACTTGATTTTTGACAAGCGCATAGAGAGCACCTGTAACCGCTGCAGCACCTCCATTATCTCCTTTTACTCCCGGAAGAGAGGCAGCGGATTTTAAGCAGTATCCACCGGTATCACAAGTAACGCCTTTTCCTACAAATGCTGTCATTTCTTCTGTTTTTGGATTTCCATGATATCTCACCACAATCAATCTCGGCATATATCCGCTTGTCATACCAACTGCTAAAAAGGCTTCCATTCCAAGTTCTTTTATCTGCTTTTCATCAAAAATTTCAACTTCTACAGGCAAATCTTCAAACAGCTTTTGAATCGTTTCCGCCATTTTTTCCGGGGTTAAGTGATTAGAAGGAGCATTGACTAAATTTCTGGCGAAGATAACTCCTTTTGCAATCTCTTCTGCTTCTTTTACTTGTTGTACAATTTCAGAATAATTCCCATCTAATCCACACAATTCAATATCCCAGCATTTTTCTTCTCTATCGGTTTTATAATTTTCCACTTCATAAAGACCTAAATAAATCCCCTGTATGGTATAGAATAAAGGCAATACCGCAAATTTTTCCAAAGAAAGTGCAAAGGTATTTATTCCAGCATTTTTAAATATCTTTACCCCTTTTGCACATAGATTCATCACATCAGTATCCTTTAATTTCTCCATAGGCGTTGTATAAATATAATGATTTCCTTCTTTTACAATACTGATTTCTTTTTCCTCTTTTGCTTGAAAACGATAATCTAAAAAAGGTCTTCCCTCTTCTGGTTTTGTTACTACTTTTAAATTTATCATCTTTTCCTCCATTCTGAAGCGTTCTACTCTAGCTACATGAAAGATATAGCTAGAGTTTCTGGCTTTCTTAGTTTTCTTTATGCACTTTGATAATAGATAACATCGTTTCTGCTGTGCCAATATTATAATTTGCAAATGCGAATAAACCTTTCATCTCTTTAGAAAGTACCAGTGCAAAAGGAAGTCTTTCATCTCCTACCTGCATCTTTCGATGTAACTGATATAAATACTCACTATTTTCAAAAACAAATCCTTTCGCATAGGAAAGTTCTGTGAGTACTTTCTTTAAAGTTGCATTTTCCATAGAAGAATTATCTGGAACTAAAATCAAAACAGGGCACTTCAAAGTTTCATAGCTCTCTTTATTCTCTAATAATTCCTGCAAGAGATGTTCTGTTGGTTCTTTTCCGGGTTCTGCAAATATCACAATACTATATTGATTGTTACATTCTTGATAAAGAGAAGTATTATTTATCGAAATATCTGGTATCTCTACTTCTTTTAATTTTTCTCTTGTGTTATCTGGCACTAAATCAATACAGAGTTCCATGTCCTTTTTGGCACAAAAAGAATAAGTCTTTGCAAGGACTGCTCCATCAATCTGTCTGGCTGATGTTATGATACGATAATTTCCGGGTCTTATGGATAATACACTTTCTTTTTCTAATGTAAAATCTCTATAGTGCAGAGTCTGATAAATACCATGTTCCAAATATCCTATGGTGAAGTTTATCATATATTTTAAAGGTTTTTCTGCTCCATTGATAAGTTTTAGAGAAATCAAATCCTTTCCTATCTCTTTGGAAGGGGTTTCTTCAAGAGGAATATATTCTATCTCTCCATCTTTCTTTTGACTAATATATTCTGGCACTTGTGTTACAGGATTGATACGAGCTGCTATTCCGAGAGCACGGCAAACGGATATAAAAAGGATAGAAAATTGATGTGCGCCGCACATTTTATAATAAATTCCGCCATAACTATCCGCACGAAGATTTTCACAGTCATATTCGGATTTTATCACAATTTCTTTTTTCAAATAGTCCCAAATATCAACCGCATCTGTAAAAAATTCTCCTTTTCTTTGTAACTCTTCAAAATATTTTCGGATTTTTTTTCTATTTGGCAAAATCATCTCATTCTCGATCCTAGGTGCAAGTACATAGTTTTTAAAAATTTCTTTTGGATAGCGCCCTTTCCATGGGTTCGCTTCTTTTAAATATTCCACTAAAATTTCATTTGTGATATCTATAAGGTCTTTTTCTCTTAAAGTAGAAAGTAAATCCAATTTATCCTGCATAGAAAACTCTGAATTTTCTAAAAATGTATCGATTTCTTTCCAGTTTCCTTTTGCTAATGCTCGATAATCATCAGGTGTTTTTTCTTCTGTCTCTTTTTCTGACTGCGGAAAAAAGGTCTGTTCATATTGCTGGCGTATCTTTTCACAATTTTCTAATCTATCTTTGTGGTGTTTTTGAAGTTCCAAATCAATATGCAATGTTTCATCGATTCTCTCTTCTGGC
>CANRVK010000359.1 GCA_947643285.1 uncultured Eubacteriaceae bacterium | reverse complement strand
TTTCGCTTCTTGCGAAACCGCTTATTAAGTACCGACGTCTTCCAAGGGGCTTCTTATGGAATACGTCCTTGCCTTCGCTCGTTGGTTGGCTGTTCTAATTGGTGAAAAGAGAAGTTGTGATGACTATAGAATAGAAGGGGTTTAAGAGTAGTGGAAAGGTGATAGAAAGAGGATATGATAAAAAGATAATTATCATATCCTCTTAAAAACTGTTATGGGATAATGTATATAGGTGATTTATAGGATAAGGTTGTATAAATTAGATGGGAAAGAGAGTATAAAAGGACTATAAATGAATGAGAACAATGGACATGAAGATTTTAATAAGTGGGTATGTTAAAAAAATAAAAGAGGGGAAAAGATATGGGAATTAATCAGGCGCAATTACAAGCGATTCAACATAAAGATGGACCGGCGATGGTTTTGGCAGGTCCGGGGTCAGGAAAGACGCTTGTTATTACACAGAGAACAAAAAATTTAATTGAGAGGTATCAGATAGCTCCGGGGGAAATACTTGTGATCACGTTTACAAAGGCAGCAGCGGTACAGATGCAGGAGCGGTTTGAAAGGCTGATGAAAAAAAAGCTTTTGGTATCTTTTGGAACATTTCATAGTGTATTTTTTAAGATTTTAAAGTATGCATATGGATTAAATGCTTCTAATATTGTCAGAGAAGAGCAAAGACAAGTATGGTTTAAGGAAATGCAGAGAAAGATTTCGATAGAGGTGTCAGAAGAAGGAGAATTTATTGCTAATCTGTTAGGAGAAATTAGTTTGGTGAAAGGGGAACTTTTAGATCCAAAAGAATATCAGCCGAAAAATTGCAGTCCACAGGTATTTTTTTATTTTTATCAGGGATATGAAAGAAAATTGCGGGAAAATAGGTTGATAGATTTTGACGATATGTTAAAAATGACATATGAATTATTGACAGCGAGAAAAGATATTTTGGAAGGATGGCAGAAAAAATATAAATATATTTTAATTGATGAATTTCAAGATATTTGTCGAGTGCAGTATAAGATCATAAGATTATTGGCATTGCCAGAAAATAATTTATTTATTGTGGGAGATGATGATCAGGCAATTTATCAGTTTCGTGGAGCGAAACCAGAGATTATGCTCAATTTTCCAAAAGATTACCCTAATACTGCTCAGATAATATTAGATCAAAATTATCGATCTACAAAATCTATTTTGAGTATATCCAGAAAGGTGATTGAACATAATACAAAAAGATTTAAAAAAGACATAAAAACACAAAAGGAAGAGGGATATCCGGTTTCTTTTGTGGGTTTTCCTTCTGCGATAGAAGAGAGTTTAGAGATTATAAAACAGGTAGAACAATATAAACAGATGGGATATTCTTATTCTGATATGGCTGTTTTATATCGGACAAACAGTGATTCTAGATTATTAGCAGAACGCTTTATAGAATTTAATATTCCCTTTCGGATGAAAGATGCACTTCCTGACCTCTATGAACACTGGATTGCAAAAGATATATTTTCTTATATAAAAATCGCTATGGGAAGTAGAGAGAGAAGTGAATTTTTACAGATTATCAATCGACCAAAACGCTATATCAGCAGAGAGTGTTTGGATACTTCCATGGTTTCCTTTGATAGGCTGGAAACTTTTTATGAAGATAAAAAATGGATGTTAGAGAGGATTGATAAATTAAAAGAGGACATCTCTTATTTACAGGATTTATCCCCTTATGCTGCGATCAGTTATATTAGAAAAGGAATTGGATATGAAGATTATTTAAGAGAGTATGCGAAAGAGAAGCATATCGAAGAAAAAGATTTATTCTTTATTCTGGACGAAATACAAGAGAGTGCAGAAGGATATATTATGTATGAGGAATGGTTTGAGCATATAAAGGAGTATAAAGAGGAATTAAAAAGGCAGCAGGAGTTGAAAAAACAAGATGGAAATCAAGTGGAGTTTTCGACTTTACACAGCTCAAAGGGATTAGAATATCCTATCGTATTTATCATTGATATCAATGAGGGCGTCATTCCTTATCATAAGGCAGAACTTTTAGAAGAGATAGAAGAAGAGAGAAGAATGTTTTATGTAGGAATGACAAGAGCAAAAGAGAGATTACATTTATATTGGGTGAAGGAAAGATATAATAAAACATTACAAATTTCAAGATTTTTACAAGAAATACAAGAAGAGAAAAAAGATAGATAGAAGAATCGTGAAATAGGAGGAGAAATGGCAAAATTATATTTTCGATATGGTGCGATGGGGAGTTCTAAAACAGCAAATGCATTGATGGTAGAATATAACTATTCTGAAAGAGGGAAAAAGGCACTTTTAGTAAAACCTTTGACGGATCAAAGAGATGGTAAATATATCTTGCGTTCTCGAATCGGTTTAGAAAAAGAATGTGTTCTTTTAGAAGATTTCATAGAGATGACGGAGGAAGAGATAAAACAATATGATTGTATTATCATAGATGAAGCACAGTTTGCGACAAAACAGCAAGTAGAATATATGACATATATTGTAGATGAATTGGAAGTTTCCGTCATCTGTTATGGATTGAGGACAGATTTTCAAAATAATCTATTTGAAGGCAGTATGTGGCTTATGGCATGGGCGGATAAGATAGAAGAACTGAAAACAGTATGTTGGTGTGGAAAAGGTGCAAATTGTAATGCAAGAATCGGAGAAGATGGAAGAGTGATAAGAGAGGGGAGTCAGGTGATGTTGGGAGGGAATGATAGATATGTTGCCCTTTGTAGAAAACATTATAAAGAAGGGAATTTGGGGAAAAAGGGATAAGGTGATCGATTCAAAGGTATATCAAGGTTCGCTACAGAAAGACATCATTCCAACGAAGCCGCGCTTTCGCTCCGTTCCAAACGTAGCGGTACTAAATTCGCAGAACCCAGAGGGTTCGCTCATTAAGTGCCGACGTTTTCCAAGGGGCTTCTTTTGGAATGATGTCTTTCTTTCGCTAGTTTGTAGCAGCGGTAAGGATTAAAGCAAAATATCCACCTTTTAAAATTTTATTATGTTGATTTAACCTCATCAAAGAAGTCCCCGCTTCTAAGCCACCAAGGCGAAAATGGTGGGTTGGGACTTCCTTGTTTCCGTGGGAGTGCAGACTCCCACGGAAAAGCTGCGATAGCAGCTATGAGGTTATGAGCAAGTAGCGAAGCGGATTGCGAATATCCGATTTGACTGGAGAGTTTAGAAAATAGGTGTTTTCTCCTGAATTGAGATAAACTAGCAGAGGGATAGGGAACTCTATTCCAAAAGAAGCCCCTTGGAAGACGTTGGTACTTAATAAGCAGTTCCGCAA
>CANRVK010000358.1 GCA_947643285.1 uncultured Eubacteriaceae bacterium | reverse complement strand
TATGTTAGGACGTGCAAAATCATTTCAAGTTCAGAAAGAAAATACTATTCTTGTAGATGGCGAAGGACAGAGAGAAGAAATCGATGCTAGAATAGCTCAGATTAAAGTTCAGATTGAAGAAACTACATCTGATTTTGATAAAGAAAAATTACAGGAAAGACTCGCAAAATTAGCTGGTGGAGTGGCAGTTATTCGTGTTGGTGCTGCTACAGAAACAGAAATGAAAGAGAATAAACTCCGTATGGAAGATGCTCTTGCAGCTACTAGAGCAGCAGTAGAAGAAGGAATTATCGCAGGAGGCGGTTCTTCTTATATTCATGCAGCTAAAAATGTAGCAGAATTAGCGAATACTTTAGAAGGCGATGAAAAGACAGGTGCAAATATTATCTTAAAGGCATTAGAATCTCCATTATTCCGTATCGCAGCAAATGCTGGATTAGAAGGTTCTGTAATCGTCAATAAAGTGCGTGAACAAGAACCGGGAATAGGATTTGATGCATTAAAAGAAGAATATGTGGATATGGTAGAAAGAGGAATTTTAGACCCTGCAAAAGTTACAAGATCTGCTCTTCAGAATGCTACCAGTGTAGCTTCTACTTTATTGACAACAGAATCTGTTGTAGCAAATATAAAAGAAGAAACACCAGCAGCTATGCCTCAAGGCGGCGGAATGGGTATGATGTAAGAAAATCATAAAATAAATTAGACTGCTAAAAAACCCGAAAAGTGGTATTCGCTTTTCGGGCTTTTTATTTTTAAAGGTTTTTGCTATAATAAAAATATTACAATAAAAAATACGAGGAGGATTTTATGAACGATTTATATTCAGAATGGATAGTAAAATGTAAAACACCTGTATGGGCGTTTCCTGTCAAAATAATGATGATGCTATTTACTATAGTATTATTTTTGATAGCTCTTGGAAGGGCTATGTGGCTTTTGATTGTCATTGCGGCTGCTTTCGGTTATCTCACTTATTTTATCGGTTTGAATCTTGATTTGGAATATGAATATCTTTTTGTAAAGGGAGAATTAGATATTGATAAAATTATGGGAAAGCAGACAAGAAAGAAATGTTTAGTTCTTGAAATGGATCAGATAGATGTGATAGCACCAGAAGATTCTTATGCTTTAGATGCATTTAAAAATGATAGTTATAAGAAAATGGATTTTTCTTCTAGAATAGCAGAACATAAAAAATATGTGATTTATGGAAGTTATAAAAATCAAAAGGTTTGTGTTTTATTTGAGCCAAGTGAACAAATGTTACAGGATATGAAAAATAGTTCTCCTAGAAAGGTGAATTTAAAATAAGGTTATTTTGAAAAAATTTCCGCACAGGGAAGGAAGTATTTAGGCGAAGCCGCGCTTTCGCTCCGTTCCAGACGTAATGATACTAAGCGCACAGCCCTTTTTAGGCTGTGTGCTTAGTACCAGCGTCTTTCAAGGGGCTTCTTATGGAATACTTCCTTCCCTGTGCTACTTTGTTAGCTGCTCTGGGAATTAATATTATTTGGTTAAATTTGGAATTAAGTTTGAAACTTTATCAATATTTCTAAATAATAACTGAATTATAACAAAAAGTGGAAGAAAATAGGAAAAAATTATTGACAGGGGGATATTTTTTTGCTAAACTTGACAGAATAACCAAAGAAAGTTAACGGAAAATACATTTTATGAAAGAGAGGACATGAAAATGGGTAAAATTATCGGTGAAGGTATTACTTTTGATGATGTGCTTTTAGTGCCTGCTTATTCAGAGGTGATTCCTAATCAAGTAAATTTATCAACTAATCTGACAAAAAAAATTCATTTAAACATTCCTATGATGAGCGCTGGAATGGATACTGTCACAGAACATAGAATGGCTATCGCGATGGCGCGTCAGGGTGGTATAGGAATTATTCATAAGAATATGTCTATTGAGGAACAAGCAGAAGAGGTGGATCAGGTAAAGCGTTCAGAAAATGGTGTCATCACCGATCCTTTTTCTTTATCACCAGAGCATACCCTAGAAGATGCGAATAATTTGATGGCGAAGTTCAGAATTTCTGGTGTACCTATTACAGAGGGCAAAAAATTAGTAGGTATTATTACGAATCGAGATTTAAAATTTGAAACAGATTTCACAAAAAAGATTAAAGAATCTATGACATCAGAAGGGTTAGTGACAGCTAGAGAGGGGATTACTTTAGAAGAGGCGAAGAAGATCTTAGGGAAGGCAAGAAAAGAAAAATTGCCAATTGTGGATGAAGACTTCAATTTAAAAGGATTAATTACGATTAAAGATATTGAAAAACAGATAAAATATCCATTGTCAGCGAAAGATGAACAGGGCAGACTTCTCTGTGGTGCAGGGGTAGGAATTACCGCAAATGTGTTAGAGAGAGTGACAGAATTAGTGAAAGCAAAAGTAGATGTGATTGTATTAGATTCTGCACATGGACATTCTGTAAATGTATTGAACTCTCTTCGTATGATAAAAGAAAAGTTTCCAGATTTACAAGTAGTTGCTGGAAATGTGGCGACGAGTAAAGCGACGAGGGATTTAATTGAGGCAGGAGCAGATGCAGTGAAAGTTGGAATTGGACCGGGTTCGATTTGCACTACTCGTATTGTAGCTGGAATAGGTGTTCCTCAAATTACAGCGATTATGAGTTGTTATGAAGTGGCAAAAGAATATGGTGTTCCGATTATTGCAGATGGCGGTATAAAATATTCTGGAGATATCACAAAGGCGATTGCGGCTGGAGGAAATGTGTGTATGATGGGAAGTATTTTTGCAGGCTGTGATGAGAGTCCGGGAATTTTTGAATTATATCAAGGAAGAAAATATAAGGTATACCGTGGCATGGGTTCTATTGCAGCGATGGAGAATGGAAGTAAGGACAGATATTTCCAATCAGATGCAAAGAAATTAGTTCCAGAAGGAGTAGAGGGACGTGTTGCTTATAAAGGGACAGTAGAAGATACCGTATTTCAACTGATCGGAGGTTTAAGAGCTGGAATGGGATATTGTGGTGCAAAAGATATTCTGTCCTTACAGGAAAATGCACAATTTATAAAGATTTCAGCAGCGGCATTAAGAGAGAGTCATCCACATGATATCCATATCACAAAAGAAGCTCCTAATTATAGTGTTGATGAGTAAAGAGATATAATTTTTCTAAAAATAATGTGATATGAAATTTGAAATGATGAGGGATTTCAGTTATAAGTGCGAACTTGGGAAGAATTAGTGACTAAAGGTTCGCGTCGGCAAGGAAGTATTCCAACGAAGCCGCGCTTTCGCTCCGTTCCAGACGTAGCGGTACTAAATTCGCAGCCCCGCTTCCTGCGGAACT
>CANRVK010000357.1 GCA_947643285.1 uncultured Eubacteriaceae bacterium | reverse complement strand
TGCTCATTAAGTGCCGACGTCTTCCAAGGGGCTTCTTTTGGAATAGGTGCTTGCCGTTGCTAGTTTGTTGACTATTCTAAGAAAAATAAAAAATTTATACTACCTAAAAGAAGGAGAAATTTTAACCTTTTTAGTTTTCTAAAGTGCCAAACCATTATAGTCTACAATATGACAGACATGTTACTCCATAAACTTATCTCAACGATAAACTAGCGAAAGAAAGAAAAGATTCCAAAAGAAGCCCCTTGGAAGACGTCGGCACTTAATGAGCAAACCCGCGGGGAAGCGGGGCTGCGAGTTTAGTGTCCGCTACGTCTGGAACGGAGCGAGAGCGCGGCTTCGTTGGAACTTTTCTTTCTGAAGCGAACCTTTGATTCCAATGTCTTTTTGCCCCCTACAAATCTTTTTAACATATATATAAAAGAGTTTTGTATTTCAATTTTTACTAGGATTAGAAGCAGCTCTTTCTAATAAATGGTGATAAGGATAAACACCATGATATTTCTGAGTAGATGCGAATAGAAAATAAGCGATGCCCAGAATAAGAACAAGAGCTATTTTTATCCTCTTTGTTTGAAAAATGATTCTTTTATTCTGTTGTTTTGGAAGGGATATAATTTCTGGTATCACAATCATAGATAATAAAAATGGATAGATACAAAATCGCTCTAATATAAAATGTTTTGTGATAAATAAGTTAATATAAAAAGTATAAAAAGCAGAACTTATATAAAGAAGATTATCTTTGTCCTGCTTTAATAATCCTCTTGCATAGAAACATACAAAAAGAAAATAGGCAGTCGGAAATATGAGATAGAGAACACTATTTGGCTGCCAAAAAATAGAAGACTGATAGTTCATATAAGGGAGAGAAAGAAGTTTTGTACCTAATATAAAGATAGGATCGATCCATAAATAAAGCCCTAAAAAAAGGAAAAGTAATATAGCTGCCATTTTTTTCTTTAATCTTAGATGGAAAAAGAAATAAAGCGGAATCATGAGTAGGATAGAATTATGAAATAGTGCTCCAACCAAAATAAAAATCAGATAAGGCAGAAATTTTTTTTGTTTCAGATAAGGAAAAGCGCACAAAAAGAATACAGCGGCAATAGATTGACGCAGTAAATTCATATTATGTGCAAAAAATTGGAAACAGATATAAAGAAAAAGACTCATCCAAGGGATTTTAGAGTATTTTCTGATAAACCATAGAGTCACAACATGAATAAAAGTTGTGATAAAAAGAAGAAATATAGTATAATTTCCTCTTAAAAGAAAAACGAGTTTATTGAGAAAGTAAAATAAAAATTCTGTAGGATAAGTCCTTAAAATTTCCATAAAACTGAGATTACAGACCTTATAAAATATTCGCTGATAAGAAAAATAATCATAGCCTATAGCATAGCGGAAAGAAGCGAATAAAGTTAAAAGGATACCCCAAAAAAGCAAATAAAAAGTTTGACTATTTTTACGGTCGGAAAAGAATGTTTCCACTGCGATTCCAGATATTGTTATAAAGAATAAAATCAAAAAATAAATCCACATAGGATACCTCTCTTAAAAAAATACCATCACATGTTATAAAAGCATTTATTTTCATCATATTTTATCAAAATAGATAAAAAGATATTATTATGTTTTGTAAGTCGGTTTATTGTAAAAATAGCGTGCTTTCAAAAGAAAACACGCTTATATACAAATGCTATAATAGAAAAGATAAATTTATTCTGAGGGTCTTGATGCTGCTCTATTTACTACTAGAGTGGGAGTTACATTAAATGTTCCGTTTTCAGAAACAAGAGCACCAAGAGTACCTACAACATACATGGTATCTGCTTGATTTGCGTCTAATACCATAAGATTTACATTTTGTTCCTTGTTGGCAGCGAGCCATTTTGTATTAACAAGAGAAGTTGGTACTGTGGTATCCTTTTTAAAACCGATTGCGATTTGGTAATCATTTACAGTACCATCGTCACTCCACGTTGCATTTTTCATATTACTCATATCGACAGAAGTATAAATAACATCAATTTGAACAGGAATAGTGGAGTTATTGGTAATTTTTATTTGAGGGGATAATACTTTATTCTGCCCTGTGATACTATTACTAATATCAAATGGAACAAAAGAAGGCATTGTCACAGACAAAATGGTAGGTTCAATAGTTCCAATCATTTGCATTTCACTAGAAGATCCTACAGCAATGTCTTGTGTATTTAAGTCATCAGCATGAGCCATAGGTGTTGCAACGCTCAGAAAAGCCGCAGCAGCAGTTAAAAAAGTAATTAATTTTTTTTTCATAAGTTCTCCTTTTCTTTACATTTACAGAATATTTCAACTATCATAGCATTGTATAAGCATAAAAAATTATTGTACTGTTAAAGTAATACCAGCACCAGTCTGCCCGATATATTCAGCAGTATCTTCGGTATAGGCTAAGAAATAAACCGTTGCCTGATAAGTTCCCGGTTCTAACATTTTATCTAATGTGATATTTTCTAAATAAGAACCCGGTTTTATATAATTAGAAGTATAAACTACTTCTTTTGTATTATTAATTTCTAATTTTACAGAAATCAGTTTTGCATTATTTCCCGGATTTTCTACCATTAAATTTCCATTTCCTGTATTAGCTTGAAAAACAGGAGAGGTATTGACAGAAAATGCGATCATACTTCTATCTAATTGTTCCTGCAATTCTTTTCTTCTCTGTTCTAGATCCACGCCGGGCATAATACCCATGGTAGCGTTATCTTCAAAGACTAGCTTGGTTTCATCTTCTTTTTTTAGGAAGAGAAGACAACTCAAAATGACAATGGCTGATAGCATACAAAATCCACATAGAATGAGTAATATTTTTTTCTTTTTTTTCTCAGAAGAAGATTCTTGCTCAGTAGATTTTTTTTCTTCCTCTGGTTGTACTTTATTTTGTTTTGACATAAAAAAATCCTTTCTAAAAAAATCTGTGTTTTTAAAATCTGCATAATTAAAGTTTATATGAAATGAGATTTGACAAAATTCGTGAAATAACAAAAGAAAGAAATTTCGCGTTTGTCAGATTTTATTATATTTTGACGGAACAAAATATTCAAGTAGATATATTCGACAAATAAACGACAAATTGCGCGATTAAATTTTAAAATGTTTTTATTTTTCATAAAAAAGGGTGAATAATAGAGGAAAAAGAAAAAGAGAAATGGGAAAAAATAACAGGAAGAATATGTCAAAAATTGTCGATAAATAGTTAGGGGATTTGAGAAAAGGGGGCGCTCCGGCAAGGAACTATTCCAACGAAACCGCGCTTTCGCTCCGTTCCAGACGTAACGGACACTAAATTCGCAAATCCCGCTT